>DMPF01000076.1 GCA_003456095.1 Bacillota bacterium | reverse complement strand
ATTTATCCTCCCAGCCCGGGGAGTGGGTTGGGAGGACATTCGACTTTACCGCCGATCATGACTGGGGCCACCTGATAGCCTATTTTGCGTTAGGTGTGGCCGTTTGTTGGGGTTTGCGGCGATATGGCATGCCCTACCCCTGGATTGCAGCTTTTTACTTTACCTGGCTTTTTCGGTTTAACTGATGAGCTGCACCAGTTAGCTGTGCCTGGCCGGGATTTTGAGCTCACCGATCTGTTGGCAAACGGTATTGGGGCGTTGGCTGGTGTTATGTTTATCAAGGGGCTGAGCTGCCGGTCAACGCCAAAGGAGAAGAATACTGCAAAGGATAAGATAGCCGCGCGAGCCCGGGCTGACCGTAAACGCAAGTAATAACAAGTAATAATCAGATAGACCTGGCTCCAACAAACCTGGTTCCTACAAATCGTGGCAGGGATGGTGCATACAGGATGGTGCATAGCTAACCATGATCGATACTCACTGCCATATACTGCCGGGTCTGGACGACGGCGCACCGGACGAAGGGCACGCGCTGGAGATGGCCCTGGTTGCAGTCGCTGACGGCATAACGGGTATTGTGGCCACGCCGCACGACATACCCGGCCTTTATCCCTTCGACGGGGATAAAGCCAATGAAGCGCTGGCCAGACTGAAAAACGAGCTGGAACGGGAGGGCATCAAACTCTCCCTTTATCCTGGCTGCGAAGTGGCTTTGGCACCAGAGCTGGAGCGCAGGCATGCCGACAAAGGGCTGCCCACCATAGCTGGCAAGGGCCGCCACCTGCTGCTGGAGCTGCCGCTGGAAGAGATACCTCCATATGCCGAAGACGTTTTCTACAAACTCCAGTTAAAGGGCCTCATTCCGGTCATCGCTCACCCGGAGCGCAATCTTGCAGTGCTCCAGCGGCCTGCCTGGGTGCGCGAAATGGTGGAGCGGGGGATTTTGATCCAGCTTTCCGCCCCCAGCATAACCGGCCTCTTTGGTAAAAAAGTGCAAAACATGTCTGAAGAGCTGGCGCGCCGCGGCTGGGTGCACCTTGTGGCCAGCGATGCCCACTCTGCCGGTAAGCGTGGCCCGCGCCTGCAGGCGGCCAGGCAAACATTGGGAGGCTTTTTGACTGCCGGGGCCCTTGGCTGGTTGTTTGATACCAACCCGCGGTTAATCGTGGACGGCCAGGAAGTTAAGCCGTTTGCCGGGGGCAATTGGCTAAAAAAGAGGATGCCCTTTGGCTGGTTGGCTGGGCCGCGCGGAAAAGCGCGGCGAAAGTATCAACTCATGCTGTAAAAAGGGTGCGGGGTTGTTTCTGATTTAATGCGATTATAGCGCAAAGGAGGAGCCAGTATGTCATCCCTGAAACCATTTGACCTGAGCGTCTATGTTATTACGGACAATCGTCTTTCGCAGGGGCGCAGTATCGAGGATATTGTGACAGGAGCCATTAACGGTGGAGCCACCTGCATCCAGCTGCGGGAGAAGGAGCTTTCTACCCGGGAACTTTATAATAAGGCAAAATTATTAAGAGAACTGACACGGCGGCAAGGCATTACCTTTATCGTTAACGACCGTCTGGATGTAGCCATGGCAGTGGAAGCTGACGGCGTCCATCTTGGGCAGGATGACCTGCCTGCGTCCGTGGGGCGCCGTATTTTGCCGCCGCAGATGATCCTGGGCATAACAGCCAGGAATCTGCCGCAGGCGCTGCAGTTTGAGCGGGACGGTGCCTCGTATCTGGGAGTCGGCGCTGTTTATGGTACGGAAACAAAGGACAATACAGGAACACCAATCGGTCTGCAGGGTTTGGCGGAGATTGTGCGCGGCGTTAAAATACCTATTGTAGGAATAGGTGGTATTAACGCACAAAGGGCGGGAGAGGTAATCAGGGCGGGGGCAAGTGGTGTGGCCGTGATCTCCGCCATTGTCGCCGCGGCGGATGTGGCCGCAGCCACACAGGAAATTGCCTGCGCCGTCAACGAAGCCCGCTTGGGGCCTGACAGCTAAAGGAGCAAAAACGGTGAAATTAAAAGACATGGGCGAATTTGCCCTCATTCAACATCTTACCAGAAATATGAGAGCTTACGACAGTACGGTTGTCCTGGGGATTGGAGACGATGCCGCCGCCATTCGGATTGCTGAACGAAAGTACGTATTACTGACCTGCGATATGCTTGTGGACGGTTCACATTTTTGGCGGGAGCGTATTACCCCGGGGCAGCTCGGCCATAAAGCGCTGGCTGTCAGTCTCAGCGACATAGCCGCCATGGGCGGTATTCCCCGTTATGTTCTAATCTCCGCAGGATGGCCAGCCAATCTGGAATTGGAGTATGCGGAAGGGATTTATCAGGGAATGGCCGGCCTTGCTGCGGCCCATGGCGTTTTTGTTATCGGTGGTGACACGGTCAGTACGCCTCAGCTAATTTTGGATGTGACGGTCATGGGGGAGATGGAGGAAAAGCCTGTTACGCGGAGTGGCGCTAAAATCGGCCATGTATTTGCCGTTACCGGCTCCATTGGGGCCTCTGCCGCCGGTCTGGCATTGCTGCACAAAGGAATATGCGCCGGGAGTTATTTTCCGGAAACCATGCGCCAAGCGTTGCTTAAGTCCCATCTTTTACCACAGCCGCGGGTTAAGGAAGGGGGCATTCTGCTAAAAACCGGCCGTCCTTCCGCCATGATCGATATCAGCGACGGCCTGGCCAGTGAGGTGCACCATATCTGTGAAGGCAGCGGAGTGGGTGCGGAGATATATCTCTCCCGGCTGCCCGTTCATGAAGACGTTAAGCGGGCGGGAGATCTTTTGGGAAAGGACTATCTTAACTGGGCGCTCCACGGCGGGGAAGACTATGAACTGCTTGTAACCCTTTCCGAAGATGATGTTTTTGCCGTTCAAAAAGAGCTGCGCCAGCTCAGTGTCGATTTTTCAATCATCGGCAAAGTTGTAGATCAAAAAAATGGCGTTAAACTTTTCCTGGATGAAGGAAAAGCGGTTAATTTGGCGAAAAAAGGGTATGACCATTTTTCCCATACCCCGGATTAAAGGTTGTGAACATAGTGATTGAACAAGTGCTGCCGCACATCTATTGACGGTCAAAGTATACAAGGTTTTTTTATTCTGTTCAACCGGAGGAGGCTAAGTACGGGCAATGACAATGGAACCGCGCTCTGTTTTTCTAAAAAATTGCGGTTTTAAACTTAATTACTATGGAGAGCTGCAGAAGGGGAAAAAACCTCTTCTTTTTGCGCATGGGGCGGGAGGCTGCGGACTCCTCTGGAAGAAACAGCTTATGGGTCTACCGGAAAAGTATTCCCTATTGGCGCTGGATCTGCCGGGGCATGGCTTCTCCCAAGGGGAACCCTGCACCGGCATTTCTTTTAACCGGGAAGTTGTCAGGGATTTTAAAGAGAGCCTTGGCCTGCCTTCATTTGTTTTTTGCGGTCATTCCATGGGTGGCGCCATCGCCATGGATTATTCTTTGCAGTACCCGCGCGATCTGAAGGCAATTGTATTAGTCGGTACCGGCGGCAAGCTGCGTGTGGCGGCGGAGATACTTGACCGGTACGGACGCGGTGAAAAGATGCCTGAGCTAGCCGGACAACTGTACGGCTCCCATGCTTCGGAGAAAATGATCCGGGATGGTGAACAATACA
>DMPF01000152.1 GCA_003456095.1 Bacillota bacterium | reverse complement strand
TAAGGCGGACGAAAAAAAGGGCAATATTACTGAAGATGAACTACGATTTAATCAGGAGAAAATCCAGGAGATGACCAATAAAAAAATAGAAGAAGTGGATAAACTGCTCGAAGTTAAAGAAAAAGAAATTATGGAGGTTTAACCGGCATAAGACAGGCAAAGATATGCATGCGCGACATATACCCGATGTAATAGCTTACAGGCTGGATTTGGCAAAAAAAATGTTAGAAGACCGCAACATTCATTATTATCTCAAAGAGACCGTCCCGATGCAGTCAATGGAGAAGCTAAGCGATGAAGTGGGACTAAATCCACAAGCATACCGCGTAATCCGGCAAAAGTTTAACAAGGACGGGATCCAAGAGTTGATTGTTGCCAAAGAAGCGGCCACCCTTTAATTTATTGCTAACCCCCAGCAGTGGGGGTCGATTTATGCACGACAGGGGTAAGGGATGGGCAAAAGGAAATTGGAAAAGATGCTCAAACTTGTACAAGAAGGTGAAATTCCCGTACATGTTGCGGTAATTATGGATGGGAACGGCCGCTGGGCGGAAAGAAGAGGTTTGCCGCGTATTGCCGGTCATAAGGCCGGCATGGAAACATTACGGGAAATAATTGGCTGTGCTGATGAAATCGGCATAAAAATTATGACCTTTTTTGCCTTTTCCACAGAAAATTGGAAAAGACCGTCATGGGAAGTAAGTTTTCTGATGCATTTGCCGGAGGAGTATCTGCAAAAGGAACTAACCACTTTAATAAAAAAAAATGTTGTAATTAAAACAATCGGTGATTTTGCCAATCTGCCGAAACATACGGTCAGGGCAGTAAGTAATGCTTTAAAGCTTACCAGCAATAATACAGGGTTAATTGTCAACTTTGCCCTGAATTATGGCGGTCGGGCGGAGATAGTGGAAGCGGCCAGGCACGTTGCCCGAAAGGTGGCCAGGGATGAACTCTCACCGGATGCAATAAATGCGGAACTATTGGCCGCGCACCTTTATACACGGGATATCCCGGATCCGGATTTGTTGATTCGCCCCAGCGGCGAACTGCGCATCAGCAATTTCTTGCTCTGGCAGATGGCTTATACAGAACTTTGGTTTACCAAAATACTTTGGCCCGATTTTAAAAAAGAAGATTTTTTACGGGCGATTTTGAACTTCCAAAAAAGAGAGCGGAGATTTGGCGGTATAAAAAAATAAAAACTGCCAAGATGGGTGTGGTGGACCAGTGTTTTGGACAAGGTTTTTGACGATATTACTTGGTGTTCCCGTTTTACTTGGCTTTGTTTACCTAGGCGGTTATTGGTTTGCTCTTTTTGTGCTCCTTGTGGCGCTTATCGGGTTAAAAGAATATAATGCCCTAATGCGAAGGGGGGGCTGGAAACCGGTAGAGCTAACGGGCTATCTCATTATTCCGATGCTGCTGGCCGCGGTTTATCTGAATAATCTGCCTTTAATTATTTTGCTTTGCGTTCTCTTTTTTGCCCTTTACAATTTGCTGCCGGTTTTTTTTGATGCGAAAGTTAAATATTGGGAGTCTGTTATTGCCTTTTGGGGCATTATCTATACAGGAGGGCTTGCCAGTTTTTTATTGGCTACACGGTTGCTTCCCGATGGGTTCTATTTCATATTTTTTTTACTGGTTGTGATCTGGTGTAACGATATTTTCGCATACTTACTGGGAAGCCGTTTCGGCCGGCGGTTACTTGTGCCGTCCATTAGTCCGAAAAAGACGATAGAGGGAATGGCTGCGGGTTTGTCGGCAAGCGTGTTTGCCGGTATAATATTGTCCTATCTTTTGCCCGCGGGCTTCTTTAAGATAGAGATGGGAGCATATCTTGGTCTGCTTATCGGCATAACCGGCTCCCTGGGGGATCTGAGCCAGTCGGCGTTAAAACGCAGTGCCGGGGCAAAGGATTCAGGGGATTTATTGCCGGGGCATGGCGGTATACTGGATCGTTTTGACAGTCTTTTTTTTGCGGCTCCTTTCTTTTATATGTACATATACTTCTACTTCATCCTTTAACGCCGTAGCAATATTAAGGAATAGGCTTTACCGGCAAATGTTTACTTGAACTTGAAATCTGTTATAATATTTATCGTGGAGAATGGTAGTCTATGGCACAGCGTCTGGCTATCCTGGGTTCGACAGGCTCTATCGGTACACAATCCCTGAAAGTGGCGGAACAGTTCCGGGATAAATTCGATGTTTGTGCGCTGGGAGCAGGAGGCAATATTTCGCTTTTGGAAGAGCAGGTAAGGATCTTTAAGCCGGAGGTTGTGGCTGTTCATGATCAAGAACAGGCCGCCAAGCTTAAAGTGAACATTATCGGCCTAAATACAAAGGTGCTTGCCGGCGAGGAAGGTATGGCGGAGCTGGCTGCCTGGCCGGCAGTGGATGTAGTAATCGTTGCCGTAGTAGGCTTTAGCGCTGTGGTTCCCACTTTGGCAGCCATAAAAGCAGGGAAAAAGGTGGCCCTGGCAAATAAAGAAGCGCTGGTTGCCGCCGGTGAACTTATTATGGAGGAGGCAAGCCGACATAATACCGTTATCCTTCCCATAGACAGTGAACATGCCGCCATATTTCAATGCCTTCATGCCGGGAGCGCCGCCGAGCTGAAACAGATCATTCTTACCAGCTCTGGCGGGCCGTTTTTAGGAAAAAATAGGGAAGAGCTCTCAGCTGTAACGGCTGAACAGGCATTGAAGCACCCTAACTGGCGCATGGGTCCGCGCATCACCATTGATTCTGCCACACTGATGAATAAAGGGTTTGAAGTTATCGAAGCTTGCCGCCTTTTTTCACTGGAAACGACACAGGTGCTGGTGGTAATCCACCCGGAGAGTATCGTACATTCCATGGTAGAATTTATTGACGGCTCCATTGTGGCGCAGATGGGTCTGCCTGATATGACGTTACCGATCCAGTACGCCCTCAGTTATCCGCAGCGCTGGCCCAATTCCTTCCACCACTTCGACTGGCGGCGGAACCATACACTGCACTTTATGCCTGTAAAAACAGGAGAATATCCATGCCTCGATCTTGCTTTTCAGGCTTTAAAGACAGGCGGGACAATGCCGGCAGTCCTCAATGGGGCCGATGAAGTGGCAGTGCGCTGTTTCAAAGAGGGTAGGATTTCTTTTTTGCAGATCCCTGATTTACTTGCTGCGGTAATGGACAGACACGAGGTTAAGCGATCTCCTTCACTGGAAGATATTGTGGAGGCTGACCGCTGGGCGCGAACAGCAACTGAGCTATTGATCTCCCGTTGATGACATAGTGTCTGCGACAACTGACTATTTGGCAAGAACAGATTATTAAGAGGAGCGATTTATGGTGTTGAGTACCATTATTGCCTCTATCATTATTTTTGGCCTGTTAATCTTTGTCCATGAGCTTGGGCACTACCTGGCAGCCAGACGGGCAGGGATTAAGGTGTTGGAATTTGCTCTTGGGTTTGGCAAAGAATTGATTGTCTGGAAAAAGGGAGAAACCCGCTACACGCTGCGCCTTTTCCCCTTGGGAGGTTTTTGCCGCTTACTGGGAGAAGATACGGAAGATCAGGGCCGGGAGGGCAATTTTCAGTATAAATCAATTCCTTCCCGTTTTGCCGTTATCGCCGCCGGTTCACTGATGAACTTTGCCCTTGCTATCATCCTTTTTGCCATGATGTACTTTTTCTTCCTTGGTGTGCCACAGCAGCATATCACCCATATTGGAGAAGTACTTCCCGAAAGCAGGGCTCAACAAGCAGGACTAATGCGGGGAGATATAATCCTTTCGGTTGACAATGTGAAAGTACAGAACTGGTCGGAGGTGGTATCGCGGATAAACGCAAACCCGGAACGGGAAATTTTGCTGCAGCTAAAAAGAAACGGGGAAGAACATTTTATTGCCGTTACTCCGGCAGAACAGCAAGGGAGAGGCCTGATCGGTATTACCCCCGTTTATGAAAAATTTGAACCAATTCCTTCGCTGATTTGGGGTTTTAATCACACATGGTTTTTTATGAGGCTGATATTTGTTAGCTTTTACCAGATGATTACCGGAGCCATACCGCCCGATGTGGCTGGACCGATTGGTATTGTTGCCTTTGTAGGCGAAGTAATGCAAACCGGCATAGGCAATCTCTTCTCTTTAGCGGCGATTATCAGTATAAATCTTGGTATTATCAACTTATTGCCCATACCCGCCCTCG
>DMPF01000242.1 GCA_003456095.1 Bacillota bacterium | reverse complement strand
AAAGATGGATACATCCCTCTACGCCGCCGAGCAACTGGGCAATCTCCCTTTTTTGCCAGGCCGCGCAGCGCTTTCCTCTCCAGATTCTCCATATACCGTGTGGACTCCCGGCAAACAGCATCGGGCGCACGGAGCAGGTCACCCTCTGCTTTAATTACAGTGCTTCCGTCTTCCGCCAGTTCCAACTCGGATACCAATGAGTGGAATGAATCGTTCAGGTGGCCGCTGAGCCGGTATCCTGTTTCCGTAAGGTAAAGGAACTGACTTTTCATGCGGTTAAACAGGTTTCCCGCACGCTGGTCGCTCCCTACGTGTTCATACCAATGGCTTGTTACGCGCTTGAGGTTACTGTAGTAGCGGCAGGAGTTAAGAAAGGTATTATTCCAGTATTCCTGGTAAACATCGGTGGAAGGGAAGCCCCTTCCCCGATACAGAAATGTTTCCGCCTGAATTATAGCCCGCACCGCATCGGCAAAAAGAGGCACCGCATAATTGTCTTGCAACGGGGTAAGTGCCTCCCGCAAGGCCGGCCCACTGTTAAAATATGTCTCCAGGCCGTGCAACTGCGGTACAGACAAAATCTCATTAACTACACCTTCAGCCGTGCGGTATACCTCCCATTGCGCATCAAGCACGAAGAAAGAAATGGGATGGACATACAGACGGGCACAACGCTCCCCGTCGGAGCCGCAATAGGTAACTTCTGAAAGCAATTTTTCCTTGTCTTCACGTACCAATAAGTGCCAGTTACGCTGAAACAGGCAATGCAACAGAATTCCTCCTCCGGAGAACAAGGTATGTTTTTTACTTCGCCGGAAAAGTTTAAAGTCCTGCTAAATTTTGCGCAGCGCAGCGCCGTACCTTTGCGCAACCTTTTGCTCCAGTTCCTGCATAATGGTATCGACCTCTTCATCTTTAAGCGTTCGCTCAGGATGGCGAAAAGTGAGAGCAAAGGCAAGACTGGCATGCCCTTCAGGAATCTGGTTGCCTGTATAAAGATCAAAAAGGTGTATCTGCTCCAGCAATGAAGCGCCGGTCTTTTTTATCTCGTCAACCAGGGATGCTGCGGTTACCGTAAAAGGTACAACAAAAGCAATATCACGCCAGAGAGCTGGATATCGGGGCAATGACTTGTAATGGGGCGCCAGATCCGACCGGGAAAGAAGGAAGTCCAGCTCCAACTCAGCAACAAATACGTTCTGCCGCAACGAAAAATTCTCCATTACAGAAGCACTTAAACTTCCCATGTAACCAATTTCTTCTTCATCGACGACCAGGCTGATTGCCTGGTGCGGATGTAAAAAAGGTTCTCCGCTCTTTTCCCAGCTGTACTTGTTAATCCCGAGGCTTTGCATCAACCTCTCCAGAATTCCTTTAAGCGTATAAAAATCCACATCCCGGGGTGAAAACTGCCAGTTTTGAGGCAGTTTGCCACTGAGGGCCAGAGCCAGGGACATTGGTTCCCGGGGCAGTTTCGGCTGATCGCCCGTTGCGGCGCCAGCAGGATAATAGACCTTCCCCAGCTCAAAAACAAACTGACTTTCCACCTGCCGGCTAAAATTGTAGCACAGCAACCGCAGCAAGTTGGGTAGGATGGTTGTACGCATAATCTCCTGTTCCTCGGTGAGGGGATTCTTAAGCTTTACCGCCTGGCGCTGTTTTGCCTCCGCAGCCAGACGCAGATCATCAAAATAATGGGTAGGCATGAAGGAAAAAGTTATAACCTCCTGTAAGCCGCAAGATGTGAGAGTATCCTTAACTATGGAAAGTATACGGCGCTGCGGTGAAAGCCTCCCCGATGTGATCACGCCCTCAGGCAGAGTTGACGGAATTTTATCGTAGCCCTTAACCCGGGCAATCTCTTCAATCAGATCAATCTCCCTGCCAATATCGGGACGGAAGGACGGTACACCGACATCCAAAACAACATCATCTGTCGCGGCAGCATCATGCATATTTTGCGTAACCTGAACATCCATGCCAAGTTTGTTCAATATCCCTTCCATCTCACTGCTTTCCACGGCATAGCCGAGCATCTCTCTCGCTCTGGCAGAACGTAATTTCAAACTTTTCCGGTGATAAGGGCGCGGGTAAAGATCCAGCATGTCCCGGCAGATTATGCCACCGGCTGTTTGCTGCATAAACGAGACAGCCCTCTTTTGGGCATAAACAGCCATCTCTGGGTCAACTCCCTTCTCATAGCGAGCTGAAGCTTCGGAAGGAAGATTAAGCCTGCGGGCTGTTTGCCGGTTATTAAAGGGATTGAAACAGGCAGCCTCCAAAAAGAGTCGCTTTGTCCTCACCGTAATTTCTGTATTTTCCCCACCCATCACGCCGGCCAGACCAACGGGTTTGACTGCATCGGCAATCACCAGCATCTCCGGGCTGAGTACCCTGCTTGCCCCATCCAGGGTAACAAGGGTTTCTCCTGGAGCAGCACGGCGCACGATAATTTTTTTGCCTTCGATACAATCATAATCAAAGGCATGCATAGGAAAACCCGTCTCCCACATAACATAATTAGTTACATCCACAAGGTTATAGATAGCCCTGACCCCGGCTGCCAGTAAACGCAACTGCATATAAAGCGGAGAAGGAGCAATGCGGATTCCTTCCATCATGCGCGCCGTATAGCGATAACAAAGGTCGGGCTCGTGCAGCTCCAGCGTCACCAGTTCAGTGATCGTCCGCCCATCCTCCTGCAAGTCAATCTCAGGAATGCTCACCTTGCCGCCAGTAAGGGCCGCCACTTCCCGGGCCACACCAAGCATACTCAGACAGTCCCCACGGTTTGGTGCCACTGCCAACTCCAGCACCGGCTCATTGATAAGTAACAAATCCATGAGCCTCTCCCCGGGCCTGCTGCCTTTTTCCAAAATGAGTATGCCATCCTCTCTGCTTTCCTGCACGATCTCCAGCCCCAATTCCCCGGCAGAACAGAGCATCCCCGCAGATAAAATACCTTTTATCTGCGTTTTCCGAATTTCCTCTCCTCCCGGCAAAACAGCACCGGGAAGAGCCAAGGGAACCATATCCCCCGTCTTTATGTTCCAAGCCCCGCAAACAATTTTTAAAGTTGTACTGCCGGTAAAGACATCCACTAATTGCAAGTTGGGAGCTTGCGGATGTTTTTCTGTTTTTTCAATACGGGCCGCAATAAAACGCTCCCCCAAGGGAGCATAAGTATTTACAGCTCCTACCTCAATACCAGCCATGGTAAGGCGTTCCGCCAGTTCCTCCGGTGTCAGGGGGATATCCACATATTCACGTAACCAGTTATATGGTACCTTCAACTTCCCAACCTCCTCCTTAACATGCGATGGCCGCCGCCTTAAGTCCGCAGCATACGCAGATCATTTATATAAAACAGCCTGATATCATCAATACCATATTTGAGCATGGCGATGCGCTCCACACCCATGCCAAAAGCAAATCCGCTTACCGCTTCGGGATCATAGCCGCATACTTCAAGCACATAAGGATGCACCAATCCTGCTCCGAGGATCTCCAGCCATCCTGAATTACCGCAAGTACGGCACCCCCGGCCGTTACAAATGATACAGGATATATCCACCTCCGCGCTCGGTTCAGTAAAAGGGAAAAAACTGGGACGGAGGCGTATCTCCCGTCCTCTGCCGAACATCTCCCGGACAAACAACAACAGGGTCCCTTTCAGGTCAGCCAGGGAAATGCCCCGGTCAACCGCCAGACCCTCAACCTGATGAAACATGGGTGAGTGCGTAATATCATCGTCACGGCGATAAACCTTGCCAGGCGCAATAATGCGTACCGGCAGCGCCGGCGCCATTTTTTCCATAGTACGAATCTGCACAGGGGAGGTATGGGTACGCAGCAGCATCTCTTTATCTGTGTAAAACGAATCCTGCATATCCCTTGCCGGGTGTTCCGGCGGCATGTTCAGTGCAGTAAAATTGTAATGGTCCAGTTCCACATCAGGACCCTCCCCAATCTGAAAGCCCATACAGGTAAAAATCTCCTCTATTTCCTCCAGCACCAGAGTAATGGGATGTCTGCTGCCATAGTTAAAACGCATTCCCGGCAGAGTAACATCAATGCGCTCCGCCTCCTGTTTCTGCAGGCGCAGCTTTTCCAGCAGTTGACTTTTTTTCTCCTCAATTTCTCCGGCCGCAAATTGCTTTAACTCATTGAGCAGCTTTCCCATCAGCGGCTTTTCCGTAACAGGAAGCTCCTGGATATTGCGCATGAGCATGGTTAATATGCCTTTTTTGCCCAAAAACTGCACACGTGTTTTCTCAAGTTCCTCTAGTTCTGTTGCCACGCCGATTCTGCTGCGCAGTTCATCTCTCAGCTTATCTAGTTTCTCTCGCAATGTTTGATCACCTTATCTTTCCTGTGATTGCTAAATATCATTTGTGGTTAAACTAAAAACTTCCGTCCTTTCCGGGACGAAAGCTTTTCCACGGTACCACAAAATTAACCACGCTGTAACTCGGAGTGCCGAACCACTCTTCACCTTCAACATATTATCCTGTATTTTATGTTGTGATATTATATGGAAAGGAAACGTTTATACAATAGATAAGCGGCTACCGAACCAGTATTTTCAAATAGCTTCCAGAAAAATTCAGCGGTCAACATTGCCTGACCCCTCTCCTTAATTTTTCAGGAACCATGGTAATTATAGCATACCTTTATGGAAAATACAATGAAATTAGCCCCGTATCTTGGCCGTAATAACAAATTACTTTTTCAAACCGGCCTTAAAGAGATGAGCGAACGTTGAGGCAGCGCTGTCGCTCGAAAATAAAAAGGGCTGCCGCCACCGCAGCATTAAGTGAAGTCACCTTTCCCCACAGAGGAATATAGGCCCGGTCCTCCGCCCTCTCCAGCAAAGATGCGCTCACCCCCCTGCTTTCATTGCCGATGATCAATGCCGTTGGACCGCTGAAATCCAGCTCATAGTAAGGCACTTCACCACGGGGATCGGCAGCCACAAGCCTGATCCCCCGCTCGGCAAAAATGTCAAGCCAGTACGGAAACTCCCCGGCAGAAATTACTGGTAGATAAAAAAAGCCACCCATGCTTGCCCGCAAAGCCTTGGGATTTGTCGGGTCAACTGTTCCGGAAAGGAGTAGTATCCCATCTACCGCCGCAGCTGCAGCGGTACGTACAATCGCGCCCAGGTTTCCCGGATCTTGAAGGCGATCCAAAACCAACAGAAACGGGTTAGGCCGCCGCCATAAAAATTTCGGATCTGCAGGGGCTATGCCGGTTATCGCACCAACTCCCTGGGGAGATTCCGTCTGGGCGATGGCGTTGAAGATGCTTTCGCTTAATTGATAACAACAAGATCTACCCACACGGTCTAGAAGTTCTTTGTTTCCGGGAGCATCCAGAAAAGCGGGCGTATATAACACCGCCTCCGGTTCAATCCCTGCGTGCAGGGCTTCCTGCAGCAGATGTTTCCCCTCCAGAATAACCCTGCCCGTTTTCTTTCTGTGCCGGCTTTTGCCCAACAGCTTGTATTCCCTGATAATCCTACTTTTTGCCGAAACAGGCTGATTCACTGCCGAACACCGCTTATCTTTTACCTAATTTTGCCAGGTCTTTGTTTTTGCCAATAACGACAAGCAAGTCATTTTTCTTAATAATATCTTCAGGCAGCGACAAAATGTTTAGTATGTCACCGGAGCGAATGGCAATAAGGTTGACATTATAGCGCTGGCGCAGCGACAGCTCCTGCAGCGTTTTACCCACCATAAAATCGGGCGCCTGCAGCTCTTCCACAGAATAATCGGGAGATAGATCCATACAATCGAGCACATGAATATCGGTTAATTGCCTGGCCAGACGGACACCCATATCCCGTTCAGGAAAAACAACACGATCCACGCCAATACGCTCCAGGACCTTCCCATGCTGCTCGGTAAGAGCCTTGGCAACAACATATTTTGCTCCCAGTTCTTTTACCATAAGACAAGTCAGGATGCTTGCCTGTATATCCGCGCCGATAGCAACAATAACAGCATCAAAATTGGCGATGCCAAGCACCTTAATATTCTGCTCATTGGTGGAATCAGCCTGCAAGGCATGGGTTACCTTCTCGGAAAGCTCCTGGACTATTGCTTCATCCAAATCCATAACCAGCACATCATGTCCCATTTCGGCCAGGGTAATGGACAGGCTGGAACCAAACCTCCCGGCACCGATTACGGCAAAAGATTTGCGCTTCATCGGCAATAATTCCACTCCTTAAAGATCAACACTTTTAGGACATATTTTCTTGGGCCACATCCACCAGCTTGCGAAAAGCAGCAGGATCGCTTACCGCCAAATCGGCCAACATTTTCCGGTTTACCTGCACGCCCGCCTTTTTCAAGCCAAAAAGGAGGCGGCTGTAAGAAATTCCGTTGTCACGGGCTGCCGCATTGATGCGTGCAATCCAGAGCCGGCGAAAGTCGCGCTTACGGGCCCGCCGGTCACGGTACGCATAAGCCAGGGACTTCATTACCTGCTGGTTTGCCACACGAAATAGTTTACTTTTTGAGCCGAAATATCCTTTGGCCAGCTTAAGGATTTTTTTTCTCCGTTGTCTCGTCTTAAAACTGTTTTTAACCCTGGGCATTGTTTAAACCCCCTGTATGCTTAATTGGGTAATAACTTCGCTACGCGTTTGCGATCACTGTCACTGACCAGCGTTACGCTGCGCAACCGCCGCTTGCGGCGGGGAGTTTTTTTCTCTAAAATATGGCTGTGAAAAGCCCGGAAGCGTTTAATCTTGCCGGTTTTGGTTTTCGTAAAGCGCTTGGCCGCTCCGCGGTGAGTTTTCATCTTAGGCATTAGAGCTGCCTCCTCTTCTACTGACTCTTCGGTGATAAGATCATAATCATGTTGCGCCCTTCTACCTTGGGAAACCTCTCTACATCAACCTG
>DMPF01000017.1 GCA_003456095.1 Bacillota bacterium | reverse complement strand
CAAGGTTCAGGTCGAGGATGCCGCGGAAATTGCTGCCTCTCATCTGCGCGACGGCAAATATGTGGAGCGACTTTTCTACCGCGACCCGATCAGCGGTGCGGCAGTGCCGAAATATAGCGATGTTAGTTTTTACCGGGAGCAGCAGCGTGTCATCCTCCATAAGTGCGGGCGGATCAATCCGGAAAAAATTGATCACTATCTGGCACTGGGAGGCTACCAGGCGCTTAAAAAAGCTGTTTTGGAGATGACGCCACAGGATGTAATCGAGGAAATGAACAGGGCGGGTTTGCGGGGAAGGGGCGGGGCCGGCTTCCCCACTGCGAAGAAATGGGAGTTTTGCCGCAACTCTCCCGGCGAAAGAAAATACGTCATCTGCAATGCTGATGAAGGGGATCCGGGAGCGTTTATGGATCGTTCCATCCTGGAGGCCGATCCCCATGCCGTTGTGGAGGGTCTTAGCATTGCGGGCTATGCGACCGGAGCGAGCGAAGGCTATATTTATGTGCGGGCCGAATACCCCCTGGCTGTGAAACGTATCCGCATTGCCATAGGGCAAGCCGCGGAGAGGGGGTATCTGGGCGAAAAAATTTTAGGCTCGAATTTTTCCTTTATCATTCATGTCAAAGAAGGAGCCGGCTCTTTTGTATGCGGCGAAGAAACCGCACTGATTGCCTCCATCGAGAGCAGGCGCGGCATGCCCCGCCCGCGCCCCCCGTTTCCTACTCAATCGGGCTTGGATGGAAGGCCGACGGTAATCAACAATGTCAAGACGCTGGCTGCGGTTTCCGCCGTGCTCAGCCGTGGTTCCGGCTGGTTTGCCGGCATCGGTACGGGAAATAGCCGCGGCACGGCGGTATTTGCTCTGACAGGAAAAATCGCCAACAGCGGTCTGGTAGAGGTGCCCATGGGCACGCCCCTCGCAAAAATCATTTTTGATATCGGCGGCGGCATTCCGCGGGGCAGACGCTTCAAGGCGGTGCAGACCGGCGGGCCTTCGGGGGGCTGTGTTCCGGCACGCTATCTCGACTCGCCAGTGGAGTATGAGAGCTTTGCCAGGCTCGGCTCCATTATGGGCTCCGGCGGTATGGTAGTGTTGGATGAGGCCACTTGCATGGTGGAGATTGCCCGTTATTTTCTGAGCTTTACCCAGTCGGAGTCCTGCGGGAAATGCACTCCCTGCCGGCTGGGAACAAAACAGATGCTGGAAATCCTGACGCGCATTGTCCAGGGTCACGGCCGGGACGATGATATTGACACGTTGCTCAGCATCGCCAATACGGTTAAAGAAACATCCCTTTGCGGTTTGGGTCAGACCTGCCCGAACCCGGTGTTAACCACACTGAAGTATTTCCGGGAAGAATACGAAAGTCATATCCGGGAGAAAAAATGCCCGGCGGCTGTCTGCGATGCGCTGATGATCTCTCCCTGCCAGCATGTTTGTCCCGTGGGTATTGATGTACCGCGCTACCTGGCCCATATTGCCGCAGGAGAGTACCTGGAAGCGGTGGAAACAATCCGGGAACGAAATCCTTTCCCGGGCATCTGCGGCCGGATTTGTCATCATCCCTGTGAAGTGCGCTGCCGGCGCGGGGAACTGGATGAGGCGGTAGCCATACGGGCTTTGAAGCGTTTTGCCGCTGACTGGTATTTCGATCATCTTGGCGAGCTGCCTGAGCCGGAGCCGTTCCGCAAGCTGCATAAGCAAAGAGTGGCCGTAATTGGCGCCGGCCCCTGCGGCCTTGCTTGCGCCTATTTTCTGGCCAAGGCGGGTTATGCGGTCACCGTTTTCGAGGCCCTTCCCGTCGGCGGCGGCATGCTCTACGTGGCCATTCCAGAGTTCAGACTGCCGGAAGCAGTGATAAAAAAAGAGATCGATTACATTATTAAACGCGGTGTGGATATCCGCTTCAGCACCCCCATCAATATGAACCTGACCATTGAAGACCTCAGGAAACAGGGCTATGACGCTGTCTTTATCGCGGCTGGCGCCCAAAGGAGCCAGCGAATCGGTATTCCCGGCGAAATTGAGGATCTGACTGGTTTTTATTATGGATTGCGCTTCTTAAGAGACGTGAAGACGGGCAAAGCGGTGATGGTCGGGCGGCGTGTGGTCGTGATCGGCGGCGGCAATGTGGCGCTGGATACCGCTCGCACCGCTGTCCGTCTCGGAGCCTGGGAAGTTACTATTCTTTACCGCAGAACCAGGGAAGAAATGCCCGTATCCGAAGTGGAGTATAAAGAAGCCTTGGCCGAAGGCATTAAGATACTTTTTCTGGTCAGCCCAACCCGCGTGGTCAGTGAAAACTGGAAGGTGACCGGCGTCCAGTGCTCGCGCATGGCACTGGGTGAACCCGACGCGGACGGGCGCCGCCGGCCCATGCCCCTGCCCGGCTCGGAGTTCTTTATGGAGGCCGACACTGTTTTTGCCGCCGTGGGGCAGGCGCCGGACTTATCGTTTTTGCCCTTGGACAGCGCGCTGGAAAGAACACGCTGGGAAACTCTCTCTGTGGATCCGAACAGACTTTCCGCAAATGTCCCGGGAGTATTTGCCGGCGGTGATTTTGTTTCCGGCCCGGGGATGGTGATCGAGGCTATTGCCGCGGGCAGAAGGGGAGCCATGGCCATCGAGAAATACTTTAAAGGCGATCAATCAAGGGTTCAGATGTATGATCGGAAAAACGGCGAACCCATGCTGGAAGCCCGGGATAGCGAGACTGATGAGGAGACATGGCAACCGCAATTCAGGCCGAAAGTAACCCATCTTCCGGCCGTGGAGCGCGTTAAAAATTTCCGGGAGACTGAAATGGGATTTTCCGAGGAGGATGCCAGGCATGAAACCAGGCGATGCCTGAGATGCGACCTGGAAAGATGAGGGAGGTAAGGTCATGAAATCAATTACCAGGCAAAAGGAATATGACGAGATAGCCCTGCAACTGAACGGCCTGGGGAAGGTATGTATCATTGGCTGCGGTGCTTGTGCCACCACAACCAGGACAGGCGGGATTGACGAGGTTGCGCTCATGAAGGAACGCCTGCAGAATGAAGGCAAACTTGTCACCGGCTGGATGGTCATTCCCACAGCCTGCGATGAGATAACCGCTGAAACGGCGGAAACGCACGGCGAGGCGATCAAAAACGCCGATTCTATCTTGGTTATGTCCTGCGCACTGGGTGTGCACCGGGTCAGCCTGTATGCCAAAAAACCGGTTATCCCGGCTCTTGATACACTATTTATCGGCTTGGAAGATCTTCCCGGGAGTTTTTACGAGGTGTGCGTCCAGTGCGGCCAGTGTGTTTTAGGTTACACTTCAGGAATCTGCCCGCTCACCGCATGTCATAAAGGGTTGCTGAACGGCCCCTGCGGCGGCACCAACAAGGGAAAATGTGAGGTCGATAAGGAAAAGGATTGTGCTTTTACGTTGATTTATGAGCGGCTGAAAGAGCAGGACCGGCTTGCACTGTTGAAAACTTATTATCCCCCACGAAACAACCATGTTGCGCTCAGGCCGCGCAGTTTCAAGATCCTATAGCAAAGGAGAAAGAAGCCATGGTATCAGCCTTTAAAGAGGCGCTCAGCTCCGGCAAATTTGTGGTGACCAGTGAAATCGGACCACCCAAAGGTACAAACCTTAAGAACATGAACCATCATATCGAACTGCTCAAGGACAAGGTTGACGCGCTGAACATTACCGATCACCAGAGTTCGGTAATGCGTGCGCCGTCTATCGCCGGTTGCCTGGCGGTAAAGGAATGCGGCGGGGAACCGATTCTGCAGATGACCTGTCGCGATCGGAACCGCATTGCCCTCCAGGCCGACCTGCTGTTTGCGTACAGCCGCGGCATCAGGAATGTACTCTGTCTGACCGGTGACGCCGTACCCGTGGGCGACAACAAAGAGGCCAAAGGAGTTTTCGATCTGGACTCCGTACAGTTGCTGCAAACGATCCGCACGCTGGAATCGGGCATGGATCTGGGCGGGAACGGTCTTGACGGCAAAGTGGAATTTTGCCGGGGAGCAATAGTGACGCCGGAGGCGCAGCCCCTTGAACCGCAGCTTGCCAAGTTTGAGAAGAAAGTGGAAGCTGGCGCGGAGTTCATCCAGACACAGGCAATCTATGACATGGAAAACTTCGCGAAATTTATGGTGTACGCGCGGCAATTTCCAGTAAAAATGTTGGCCGGCATAGTCCTTCTCTCTTCCGCGCGCATGGCCAAGTATATGACGGAAAACGTACCCGGCATTTTTGTGCCGCAGGATCTGATTGACGAGCTTGCCGCCGCGCCCAAAGGCGGTGCGCTGGAAAAGGGCATTGAAATCGCCGGCCGCATGATTGCCTTTTTAAAAAAAGAAAAGCTTTGCGACGGTGTCCATATCATGGCCATCAATAAAGAGGAAGTGGTGCCGGATATTCTTGCCGCTGCGGGATTGGTTGGGACATAATCAAATGATCATTATTGACTGCACAGGAAATATGGTATAATTTTAGCAGGACAGCCAAAATAATTTTCATTGTGTCCCGAAATTTTTTAAAGGCGGTTAGAAATAATGCGTTTTGGTGAAGGTGTTTACCATTGTATCAAAGCTCAGCAGTTCAGCCACGATTTTCTGGAAGAGATTTGTGATCTGGCTGATAAAATCAGGCAGATTGCCAATACCAAAGCGGGAATGGAATACCTCTCCTCGATTTTGAATCATAAACAAGCGATGCTTTACTTTGTTCAGCCTTCCACGCGGACTTTTCTTTCATTCTACAGCGCCTGCCAGATTCTTGGGATCAAGTGCGCGGAGGTGCGCGACCCCAAAACTTCTTCCGAGATCAAAGGGGAATCGGAAGAAGATACGGTGCGCACCTTTTCTTCTTATTTTGATCTGATCATCATGCGTCACCCACAAGCAAACTTTGCCGAAAAAATTGCCGCCATGCTGGATGGCACCGAGCGGCCAGTGCCGGTGATCAACGCCGGTTCCGGCAAAGATCAACACCCGACCCAGGCCTTGTTGGACGTCTATACCCTGCGGCGCAGCTTCAGCCACCGGGGCGGCATCGACGGGAAGCAGATCGTATTTGCCGGGGACTTGTTGCGTGGTCGCACCGTACGCTCCCTATCAACACTCTTAACCAAGTACCGGGATGTTAAACAATATTTCGCCGCGCCGCCTGAATTTCAGATTGGGCAGGATATCCTGGACTTCCTGGACGAAAACGGCACTGATTACGTATTGACCGATGATTTTGAGGCGGTGATAAAGGGAGCGGACGCCATCTATATGACCCGCCTGCAAGACGAATGGGACGGCGCTGACAAAACCAGTGCCAGGGTGGAAATAGAGCGTTTTTCCTTAAGAGAGCGCCACTTGCGGACGCTCAAAGCCGATGCCGTTATTCTGCACCCGCTGCCGCGGCGTCTGGAGATTGACGTGGCCATAGATTCCGACCCGCGGGCCGGATACTGGCGCCAGGTGCGCAACGGGATGTGGGCCCGGGTGGCCCTGATCGCCACGACCTTTCGGCGGGATCGCCATATTCTTGATTACTATCTGACCAACCTCTAATTTTCATTATGTCCCGAAGTTTTACTGCCCTTTACCGTATGGCTATACGCCCAAAAAGCTGCATCAGAGACGCGCTGGAGCGCTGGGCAAGTCCCAGCAATTCATGCGTTCCTTCCACTCTCACCGTGGCTTTGGGTTCGTCAACTATCTCCTGGTGTTCCGTTGCCTGCAAAGCATTTTCTCGCAGAATATCCAGGGGGTTAAGGTAGTCATAACATCCCCTTTCATAAACTGCAAAAAGTGCATGATGACGTGCCACCCAGTTTTCATATTTCCTGTGTCCACAGAGTACTATTCCCAGGGAATGATAGGGCACACAGAGATCCTGAATAAGATGGAGTGCCGCTCCCAGGTAAAAAATGCTGTCTGCCATTTTGCCCCTGCTGTAATAAGTAAGGGCACAGTTAAAATAGGAGGCAAAAACCTTGTCTGCCGAAGAAAAACCCAATATTCCTTTCCTGCTGCGGGGTTGATAATAATGGTGGACACTGCGAAAACCACCGTCAGCCCAGTGGTTGCCATTATTGAGCACCTGTAAAAAAGGTTTTAGCCTGGCGGCCAAAGCTGTATGTCCGTCATTGTTTAAAATGTCAAGGGCCTGATTGTTACAAAAAACATGGACTTTCCGCACAGGATAAATACACAAAGCCATGCTGTTCATGATGCTTTCCCCCAATCCCATGTTTTTAACGCTTCACATAAAGTAAGCATTTCCGTATATAGAAGCGGCAATACGATGGTGTCCAAACCCCAGGGAAGCAGAAACTATAACCGTTTCCCCCGTGTTTTCCACACTTCACCACTCCCGTATTTTAAACAACTTCTCTGAACTTATAAAGGTTAACCATCATTTCGCTGATATTGTTGAAATAATAATTTGGCTTGATCTGCGCAAGGGGATAGTTCTTATACCAGTCTATCACCGCACTGGGTATTTGGGCATTGCGTGCAGCCTGCACATCAAAAACCGAGTCCCCAACCATCACGGCCTCATGTTTATGCGACTGAAGCGTTTCCAACGCTTTTTCCAAAGGTTCCGCAGACGGTTTGGGGTTCTGAAC
>DMPF01000104.1 GCA_003456095.1 Bacillota bacterium | reverse complement strand
CGAAGCTATGGCGATAAGGTTTGCATTTTCTTCTTTGATTTGCCTGAAATCCTTTTCCGAAAGACAATACTCCCTTGGTTCTCCACTGCTAACATTATTTAAAACACAGCGCCTCCAGGATCCGCTGATAATGGGGTTACATTTTTCCTCAAAACCGTTTTTTTCTTTTGTAAACATTATGCAAACCTCATATAAGATTAATCAGCGTTTGGACCACTGCTGGATTCCGTTTGCTCAGGGAAGTTCGGCAAAGCGTCTCTCCCGCCGGCGCCAGCGCCTGCCAATGAGGCGGTAAAGGGAATAGAGCGGACCTGTAGCAACGTAGAGAAATAGCAGGCAAAAGATGGCCTCGCGCCAGCTTAATAATAAGATGATAAAGGTAACAACCGCTCCGTAAAAAAGGATAAAAACGGGAATGCTGACATCATGATGGCTTCCCTTCAACGCGGGATAAGGGATGCGGCTTACCATTAATACAGCCAGCAGCAGGGTCAGGGAAATAATGGGCCAGCCCAGCAGGATATCCTGATAAAACCCCAGGGAGACCAGCGCTCCCCCGGCAATGGTAATAGGCAGCCCATGAAAAACCATCCCCCGTTCCTTGCACAGGTTAAAACGGGCCAGACGGTACGCTCCCGCCAAAGGAAAGAGCAATGCAAGCAACACCCCCCCGGGGGCAAATTGTTGCATGAACATACTGTACAGCAGCACTGCCGGAGTTACTCCAAAAGAAACAAGATCGGCGAGCGAATCCAGCTGCTTACCCAGGTCGCTCCCGGCCTTGAGACGCGACGCCAGCTTACCGTCCAGACCGTCGAGCAGCATAGCGATGAACACCAGCGAAATAGCTGTGTGGTAGCGGCCTTCCAGCGTATAAACAAGAGCCAGCATGCCAAGTATCAGATTTCCCATAGTTAAGAAATTTGGAATGTTTTTTAGCATGTTATTTATTTATTTCCCCCACAATTGTTTCTCCACCACGTACACGCTCACCTTTTTTTACTTTTATGTGGACATGTAAAGGCAGGTATAGTTCCGTACAGGAGCCGAAAAGGATCATACCGATACGCGCTCCCCGTTCCACCGTATCGCCGACCTTAATCCAGCTTAGGATACGGCGCGCCACCATGCCGGCCACTTGGACCACAAGCATTTTGCCGTGCTCGGTCTTAAGGCCGATGAGGTTCCGTTCGTTGTTAAGGGAAACATCTTCCCGGAATGCCGCCTTGAATTTTCCGGGGATATAACGACTGTAAAGAATCGAGCCGTCGTACGGTGAGCGGTTGATATGCACATCAAAAACCGAAAGGAAAATGCTGATCTTCCATGCTTCTTCTTTCATAAAATCAGGCTCGTATGTTTTTTCAATCTTCAGGATACGCCCGTCGGCCGGGGACAAAACGGTATCCCGCGGCAGCGGCGGACGGCGCTGCGGATCACGAAAAAAGAAGGCAAAAAAAAGAACCAGCGCAAAAAAAAGCAGGGAAAGCCCCGGCAAAATCGCCAGCGAAACCGCTCCCAGCACCGCTGCGGCGACTATATAAGGATACCCGGGCTTGGCAATACAGTTTTTTCTCATGACAGCTCCTTTCGTTTTAAGCTATTATACCAGAAATAAAGTGATTACAGAAGGCACTTGCAGAAAAAACGCTGTGCACCAGCTTCAGGGAACAGGAAATATACTAAAAATCGCGAAATCTATCGTTAATATATGGTTGAAACACTAGAGGAAAAAGAAAGGATGTAGAATATGGGTGGATCTTTCCGCTTGACCCGCTTATTCGGCATTGATGTGGAAATTAATATTAGCTGGCTGCTTGTTTTTGCCCTTTTCAGTTTTACCCTGGCAAGGGAATATTTCCCCGCCATTATCACTGGTTTTACGGCGGCAACCTACTGGTCAATGGGTATCATTACCACTATTTTAATATTTGTCTCCGTGCTGCTCCATGAACTGGCCCATTCCCTGATGGCGATCCGGGAAGGCATCCCCATTAAAAAAATAACCCTTTTCATCTTTGGCGGGGTGGCGCAAATGGAAAAAGAACCTCACCTCCCCGCGGTAGAGTTCAAGATTGCCCTTGTTGGCCCGGCCACCAGCCTGGTGCTGGCGCTGCTGTTTTTCCTGCTCTTTCGCCTGTTTCCTCCCGGCCTTGCCATCAGCCAGGTTATCTTCTTCCTGGCACGCCTTAACTTAATTATGGGGCTGATTAACCTTATCCCGGCCTTTCCGCTGGACGGGGGAAGGGTACTGCGGGCCGGACTCTGGCATTACTTCAAAAGCATGTTGCGGGCAACCCGCATTGCCGTCCGCATCGGCAGCATCTTTGCCTTTCTGATCATCGGCCTTGGCTTCCTTTATCTCTTCCAGGTTTCATTAATCTGGGGGCTTTGGTACATATTCCTGGGCTGGTTGCTCTACCAGTCCGGACAGGCCAGCTATGCGCAGCTAGTGTTTCATCAGACTTTCAAAGGCATAGCGGTAAGGCAGATCATGAGCGGCAATGTGCAGTCCGTCCCTCCACATCTTACCCTGGACCAGCTGGTCGAATATTTTTACCGTTATAAATACGGCGCCTTCCCCGTTGCAGATAACCACAGGCTGCTTGGTATGATCACCTTTAACCAGCTACGGGATGTGGAGACGGGCCGGTGGCCCCATACCACGGCAGAGGAAATAATGACCGGGAAGGCGGAACTGGTGATAGTTTCACCGGATCGGGAAGCGGTGGAGATAATGATGCGGATGGCTGCCGGTAATATCGGCAGAGTTTTGGTGGTGGAAAATGAAAGGCTTGTTGGTATACTGAGCCGCACCGATATTATGAAATTAATCAGTATGCATATGCTGCTCGGTACGGAAAAATAATTTGCGGGCATTTTTACCGCAGATCATCTCAATCTCCCCGGGGGTAAGACCTGCCTGCTCCATCTGGCGCCGGTAGCGCAGCGGAGAAATAAGTGGGTAATCACTGCCTAAAAGGACCCGGGATAATACGCCGATTTCCCGGATCACACGATAGATTTTGGGATCATACAAAAAGGGGCCCGCTGCAGTGTCGTAGTAGACGCGCTGCAGTTGCCGGCGCAGTTCGGGCATCAGCTCATAAAATAAAAGGCCGCCTCCCCAGTGGGCGAAAATAATGTCCTGCTCTCCGTGAGCCGCAGCAAAAAGGGCTGCTTCTTTAATGGAGATATCTCCCTTGCCGGCATACTCATGCCCCACAATTTCATTTACATGCAGGAGCAGAGGCAACCCGCCCTCCCGGCAGAGCCCCGCCAGCCGGGCGGCTTCTCTCCCCTCCAAGGAAAAACCTTGCCCCCAGGGGAAAAGCTCCCCTACCCCAACGGCTCCCCCTTCAGCGGCACGCCTTATTTCCTGCTCAAGGCCGGGCTGCGACGGCGA
>DMPF01000203.1:2932-3217 GCA_003456095.1 Bacillota bacterium | reverse complement strand
CTTTAGCGGCAGCGCGCTTTTCTTTAACGGAAATCCTTGTATTATTTTCTCTAAATCCCCCCGTAATACCTCTAGGGAAGAACCAATTTCTACAGCAATTTTTTTAAGTTGGGCCTCCCGCTCTACGGCCTCGGTGCTTCGGGCAAGCTGAAGGCGCGCCTTTTGCCAAAAAGCGAGCCGTTCTTCATCTTTTTGCAGGTCAAAACTTTTCTTCAGCATGTGCAGGCGATACTCCAGTATGGTTAATGATTTTGCCAGGATCTCCTGCTCCAGGAAGGCCGCACC
>DMPF01000203.1:2102-2593 GCA_003456095.1 Bacillota bacterium | reverse complement strand
TTCACTGTAAGTATATCAGCCGGATCTTTTCCTGTAGGGAGCAAGGCTACGGCAACACGAGTTCCTTCTTTTTCCAAAATATCGAGGCTGCGCAGTGCGGCATCTTCTCCGCCTGTATCGCCGTCAAAGGCCAGGATAATCTTTTCCAGGCGCCCGCGCAACAGCGAAACATGCCTGACCGTAAGCGCAGTGCCCAGGGGGGCCACACAATGGGCAAAACCGTGCTGGTGCAGCAGGAGCACATCAAGGTATCCCTCCACCAGCAACGCTTCTTTTTTCCTGCGTATGGCCGGTAAAGCTTGGGGTAAACCGTAAAGCAGGCTTCCTTTGTGAAAAAGAAGGGTTTCCGGCGTGTTCAGATAACGTGGTTCCCCTGCTTTAAGGAGACGACCACCAAAGCCCAGCGTTTCGCCTTGATTGTCCATGATCGGGAAAATAATGCGTTCCCGGAAAAGATCATAGTATTTATTCTCCCCTTTACCGGCAAGCAG
>DMPF01000203.1:806-1762 GCA_003456095.1 Bacillota bacterium | reverse complement strand
CCCGCTTTCATGCCCAATTCCCCGTCAAAGCCGTGCCGGGACAGCTCCGACGTGAGGCCGTTCCACCCGGCGGGTGCATAGCCCAGTTTGAAAGCCTTAATGGTCTGCTCGGTGAGGCCGCGCCGCTGCAGGTACGCAAGAGCTTCCTGACCGGCAGAAGTCCGCCAGAGGTGGAACTGGAAGTATTCCCGGGCCGTTGCGCCGGCTTTTAAAAGAAGCGCACGCAGTCGCTCTTTCTGCTGCTCAGCCGGGCTGCGCGGTTCATCTTCAAGCTCCATACCGGCCCGCCTAGCCAGGTAATGGGCAGCTTCGGGAAAAGAAATGCCTTCAGCTTGCATAATAAATGTAAATAGGTTACCCCCGCTCTGACAGCCAAAACAGTGATAAAGCTGTTTTTCCGGGGATACAGTAAAGGACGGCGATTTTTCCGGGTGAAACAGACAGAGGCCTACATAGTTACGCCCGGCTTTTTTCAGTTCGATATAGGAAGAGACAACCTCCACAATATCCAAGCGGTTTCTGATCTCCTCAAGCCTATGGGCAGGTATTTGTGTCATCTTCCTCTGTCCCTCCCGTAAAAAAACCTCATCAATAATGCAGCAGAGACGAGGCATGTCATTTTTTTATGCGGCTGTATATTACTGTAAGCATTAAACAGACAATACCTCGCGAAGCAGATCCTCCTCTTACTTTGTTATAGCAGCTCTCATAGCTACACAATCCCATCAGTCAGGTGATGAATAAAGTATCCTTGTTGATGTTAATTCGCCGTCATCCTGTATTATTCCTGCAACAAAGGGAAAAAAATTATTAAGCATAATTGTACATATAATAGTATACACTGAATTGTAATATTTATTCTTTAATTTCAAGACTTCCAGGGCCGGGGAAGAAAGATTTGCCTAAAAACGGTAATAATATAGCGGTCGGTCATGCCGGCGATGTAATCGGCCACG
>DMPF01000203.1:0-491 GCA_003456095.1 Bacillota bacterium | reverse complement strand
CCGGCGATGTAATCGGCCACGTACCGCTCCATGCCGTCACCACTGCTCTGGTTATGTAAATTGTTCTCCAGCTCCCGGGGATGCTCAACCCAGTATTTAAAGAGCATCCTGATGATATTCTTCGCCTTTTGCTCCTCACTTTTTGCCGCCGAACCTATATAAACATTGGCAAATAAAAAAGCGCGCAGGCTGTCCATGTTCTTTTTCATTTGATCGCTGATCGTTATGGATGAAGCTCCCGAGCTGTTCTCCATGAGATCACGGATCATGCTGTTGATGCGTTGGGAACCTGTACTGCCCAGATATTCCATTTCCGGCGCCGGCAGCTGCTCGCGGCGGAGGATATCCGCCCGCAGCGCATCGTCAATATCGTGGTTGATATAGGCAATGCGGTCACAGATACGTACCAGTTGCCCTTCGAGGGTAAGTGGCTCATCCGGTCCGGTGTGCTTCAGGATTCCGTCCCGCACCTCCCAGGTAAGATTGAGCCC
>DMPF01000236.1:569-2825 GCA_003456095.1 Bacillota bacterium | reverse complement strand
TCGACGAACATCTTCTCGCCTGCCCGATGGTGCTGGCGCATGACCACGTCCACCTTGCCACGCCACAGCCGGTACAGCTCGCAGAACCGGCTGTACTGGTAACCGTCCGGGTGGGCTGCCTTGTATTCCTGCCACAAGGTTTGCAGAGTAACATTCTTGCGTTTCAGTTCACGGTGGATCCAGTTCATGTCCGGTTTCTCACGCAGGGGGCTTAATATTTGCCCCGGGTAGAGCTTGTTTTCCAGTTCTGTTTCGCCTTGTAGCTCTTTTGGCAGTGGCCAGCCTAAACCGGCTGCATTGGCCCTGCGTATTACGTCATGCACGGTGCTGGCTGAAACATTGCAACTGCGGGCTATCTTTTGATAGCTCAAACCGACTTCCAACTTGAGACGTAGGATCTCTTTGACCTTTCGCATGGGTAACCTCCTTTTTGTTGACATGTTTCTCCATCCCTTCGTATGCTTGTGCCATACGAATTCAACTCCCGGATGGAAATACCTGTGCATTTTGGATTGTTACCCAGCGTCGCTTGGGTTGTTGTTTTCATTCCGGTCAAACCGAACACTGATTCCGCCAGAAGAGCCTTTTTTGTTCGGTCTGCAGCGGAATGACCGTTCGTTTATTCCGGAATTACTGTTCGGTTAGGTCCGGAATGGTTATTCGGTTTACAGCGGAATGGTTATTCGGTTTGCTCCGGAATCACTGTTCGGTCTGCAGCGGAATGACCGTTCGGTTTGCTCCGGAATATGCACTTACTCCTGGTACACAGTACATTACGAGGAAAACGGGTTAAATAAAGCTAACCCGTAATCGAGCAGATGGATAAAATCATCTTCGTTGCGCGTAGCTAAAATGGCAGAGTGTTCAATAGAGGTAGCAGCAATTAAAGCATCGGGTAATTTCAGTGAGCGATTATAAAGCTCTTTGCTTTGTCTTCTGAGTTCTCCGGCCTGCAGGGCAATAGATGAATTGACTTCAATAATTTCTCCCAACTCCAGGATGTTTCTTAAATCATTAATGTCTTCATCTGTCAGTTTCGCTGAAGAAAACAACTCCGCCTCTACGATCACGGAATAAATAATTTCCTCCTCTTGAGCCTTCTTCATAAACTCTATTGCCGGCTTAAGCCCATTCATTGTGTAAACGATAATATTTGTATCAATACAATATTTACTCAAGCTCCGGAACCACCCGGTCTTCTTCTTTGCGCATACTCAAGATATCCGCAGCAACATCGGGGCGGTTTTCCCATTTGCCGGCAACATTCTCAATAACTTTTGCCGGCTTATCCTTTTTAATTGTCTTTAAAACAATTTTATTCTTTTCGGGAATGACCTCTACCATGTCTCCCGGTTTAATATTAGTACCCTCAAGTATCCTTTTAATAGAGATACGACCTTGCGGGTCCACCTTTTCCCTGACCGTCCCCATCGTTACACACCTCCTGTTCATAGTATAGCATGATTTGTAGAGTTTGTTTCGAAATATTTATCGCTTTTTAAGCATGCAACAAAATACAAACAGGCAGTGAGAGAAAGGATCGAGCTCGAATCCTTCTTTGACAAGCACCGCCAGTCCGTCAATGGATTTGCGCAAATCTGTGGCGCCACAGGCGAGGTAAACCCGGTCGATGCTAACTTCGCTCAGCATAATGTTAAAAGTGTACGGACCACCTGGCTAAGCAGAGCCGGGTCAAACCCGGTTTTTACCTGAATAGATGCGTCGCCCACCCTGATTAGTAAGGCATTATCCACAAGGGAGTACAGGCTTTCGTCTATCCAGGTAAAGATGGAGTGAAAAAAGTACTCCGCCCAGCTGTTGTGCAGCGCATCACGCACATATTTCGGGAAATGGAAGTAGGGCTCGATGAGATTGAACTGTTTTTCTGCCGGGTTTCTCTTGAATATGGCACCTGGTCCTCTGTAATCTGGCATATGTGAGATATATTTCTATGGCTCAATTATACCAGAAAAACGCCGTATTTTAAAGTTTTTTTGCGGATTTACTCGATTTTTTGGTCGGTTCACTGCCACTGCTTTTTGGTTATGATTACGTTATCGTATTACGTTTTAGCTTGAATTGACCTTTTTGGAGTCGAATCAAAGCTGTGTTTGGAGTAGATTTCTCTTCATACAGAAATTGGGAAAGAGGGTGCCGGATAGCAAAAGAATCTTTAGAGTTGATAAAAAAATACTTATAATAACCTAAATTCCCGGCAAATTATAACTATGTTTCCAGATTAATCCCCAGGCTTTC
>DMPF01000236.1:0-262 GCA_003456095.1 Bacillota bacterium | reverse complement strand
CTATGTTTTCAGATTAATCCCCAGGCTTTCCAAAATATGACGTTGCGGTTTGGTGACCTCCGTGAGGATATGTCCGTACCTGCCTGAATAACGAACCTTGGTCAGTGTCTCCATCTCCATAAGGAGTTCGCGGATCGTATACTTTTCAATGAGTCCCGTTTCCCGCATCTTTTTGCGCAGGGCACTCATGAAGATAAGAGCACTATCACCTCCTGTTGAGATAAAAAAGCGCCCACATACGCAGGCTAATCGACTACTTGAT
>DMPF01000184.1 GCA_003456095.1 Bacillota bacterium | reverse complement strand
CCTTCCCTGATCAGGGCAAGAAGCTCCTGGAAGAGGGCGAATACTTTTTCCACATCATCCTTTTCCCCCTGAAGATAAAGCTCGTCCCCCCTGGGGATAACTCGTACGGAAAAACTTTCCTCGATTACCGGAATATGCTCGTCAAATTTGCCTAGCAAGGGAAAACTTTCCTCCATATCCTGGAGCACGACCTTCAACTCGGCCTGTGCCTTACCCAATAGACAACATCCTTTCATTCTTCCCGCATAACCTGCGGGACAGCAATATCCTCCAATGTCTCCACTACAGCCCGGTACCCTACCGTACCCAGCTCGGGGAAAAAGTATTCCTCGCCGAACTGTCTTTTAACTGTAACCCCGTGGGGCAGCCGGGCACGAACATTATTGAATGCTCCCTCCCGGGCCTGGAGCAGGGCCTCATGTTGCGGTACTATCACCACCCTGACAGCCAGTTCGCGGTAGTTATTACTAATGCATTCGACGGTCAGGTTAAGATTCCTCCAAGCAAGGCGTCGATTGATTTTTTCAACCTCATAATTTCGGTACGGCGAAGTCTGCGGTCCCCAAAGATGAAGGTTCCCCTGGGGCGATACGAGCACAAACGCGCCGGTGCTTCGGCCGGTGAGAATTTTCTCCATCCGGTAGAGGGGCATCTCTGCAATACTTTCGTACCAGACCAGAGCATCTATGATCCCCCGGGCCTGCATTTCAAATATCGCTGGCTCTCCGGCAGCATGTTCACCTTCCCCTTCCTGCCAGTCAGTCCTTGACACACCGCGGATAAGCAGCTTCCCCTCAGTCACTGTATCGCCAGGCTGTACTGCCGCCTCTCCGGCCAATACCAGAACATCCATAACGAGGCCATCTTTAGCCGCCACCAAGTTCAACGGCCCTTCCGGCACAGCAGGCTCCCGCTGCCGTTCCACCACTTGGATGTGCAGGTACGCACCCCGCATCTCCGCCCCAACCCAGCTCAAATCGGCTAGCTCCAACAGTAGGGCCCGCTCCAAAGCGTGCAAGGTCCAGATTCTTTTTGAGCATCCCATGCCTGACACCGTGATTTTCCAGGACGGCCAGGCTTTGCTCCCGGCTAACCCGATTGTTTCCCTCCAGCGAAATACTCCAAACGAAAGATGAAAAAAAATAAAGGAGCAAGGAAAAAGCGAGGAGACCAAACAGTATCCCTTTACGGCGTTTGGCTAGAAAATACAGGATCAGCGAACTGCTTTTACCTGTTATCACAGCGCGGCAGCCTGTTCTGTGCAGGAGCGGACGGAGTTTTTTAAAATCCCGTGCCTGAATCTTTAGCGTGGCGCGCCGGCTGTCGTTCCCGGTAAAGTGAAGGTCCCAGAAGTGGATGCCGTAATGAGTTGTAAGGTTAAGCAGCCTGGTCAGGCCCATTCCCTCCAGGCAGACAAACAGGTAAGCGCTGCAAAGCTCCCCGTATCTAAGCAAAGGTTAAGCGAAGCCACCTTCCCGGGGGCTACCGGTACTCAACGGAAAAGATTTTTCCTTCAATATAATATTTCATCGGCAAGAAAACGTTTTATTGTTAAATTTTTTCCCTTTGACTATGACCTCCCCCCTCCCGCACCTTGAGGCGGAGGAGTTCGCCGTTATACTGGATAATCCCCCCGTAGTTTTCCAGCAGCATCTGGATATCACCAATAAGGGTGATACGGGGAAGGTTTAAGAGAAGTTCCTTGGGCAGTTCAAATAATTCCGCAATACTCTCCTGCCACTTTTTACCCTCTTCGCCCAGGGACTTGCGCCGCACAGGCAAGCCCTCCTTTCCCCGCCTGCTGCTACAATTAATTTATGCGGCAAAAACAGGGTTATGTCTGTTTACCGGACAGAAGGCCGGTCCCGATGTAACCAGTGGAGCAGCGGGTTTTTGCTGCGGGGCGACCCCAGCACCACGGCAGCAATGACCGTCCGGGGTAAATTTTCCCTCTTTAAATAATTTTGCAGATCCAAGCCGGAAGGTGCAACCTGACCGGTTCTTTTTTGCAGTAGCCCGGGACGGGATAGGTTTCTGGGGCGGGTCAGATCCCTGCCGGTTTCTTTAATGGAACCATCCGCAATGGAACCATCTACAGATCCCGGCTTTTTCTGTAATACGGTATGACGTTTCACTGCAACTGCCGGCGGCGGCTCTGCTGCGGAAGCATCCGGAAACGCAGAATCTTCCGGAAAAAGGAATTCCTGCCAGGAAAAGGCATCAGGCTCATCAGTCAACCGCTTTCCTTCGCTGTGTGAAGGATCCTCGGTGTGGTCCCGCTTCCGGGAAGAAGGCAACTGCTGCGCAGTGGTAAAACGTCTTTTTTGATCCGCTGCGCCTCTAAACACTCTTGTTAGCAAGGAGAAGAACATATACAGCACAAAAAAAATGATCATCAACTCCAAGGATACAGCACCTCGTTTGTCTTTATTCTTTTGATTCTCTTGGGGGAGCAGTCAGCCCTCCGGAGATTATCAGCTTCAAGCCTTCTTCCACGCCCATCTCCAGAAAGTTATCTCCTCCTCCGGCACGAGCAGAAGTACGCCAGAGGTGGGATTGGGAGTGGTAGGGATGAAAACGCAGTAAACATACGCCGCAGTCTTTTCCTGCACCTCTCCCAACCCTTCACCGGTGATAAAACCAACGGCATAAAGACCGCGGCGCGGATACTCGATAAGGACCACTACATCGCTTTATCCTTTCTTCGGTAAAGGGCTAACTGCCTCCTGTTTCTCCGCCCTTTTCGTCCTTGTCGAACTTGGAGATGGACTGGCGCATCTGCGTATCCGCATAGATATTTTGCAGGTTATAATAATCCATCACCCCCAGTTTGCCCTCGCGCAGCGCCTGCGCCATGGCCCGGGGCACCTCCGCCTCCGCTTCCACCACTTTAGCACGCATCTCCTGTACCGAGGCGATCATCTCCTGCTCCATGGCTACAGCCATGGCACGTCGCTCTTCCGCCTTGGCCTGAGCGATGCGTTTATCCGCCTCCGCCTGATCCGTCTGCAACTGGGCGCCGATATTTTTACCCACATCCACATCGGCAATATCAATAGAAAGAATTTCAAAGGCAGTACCCGCGTCCAGACCCTTGGCAAGCACGGTATGGGAAATATTGTCAGGATTCTCCAATACTATTTTATGCGTTTTGGACGAACCGATGGTGGTAACAATTCCTTCGCCCACACGGGCAATAATCGTCTCCTCACCGGCTCCGCCGACAAGGCGATCGATATTCGCCCTGACGGTAACCTTAGCTTTGGCCTTCACCTCAATGCCGTCGCTGGCTACTGCCGCCACCACTGGCGTCTCAATAACCTTGGGGTTCACACTCATCTGTACCGCTTTGAGCACATCACGCCCAGCCAGGTCGATGGCGGCAGCCCGCTCAAAAGCCAGCTCAATGTTGGCCCGCTGGGCGGCAATAAGGGCATTGACCACCCGGTCCACATTGCCTCCGGCCA
>DMPF01000219.1 GCA_003456095.1 Bacillota bacterium | reverse complement strand
AACATCGCAATTGGCTCAAACAAAACTGTGTGGTTATAATCCGTCCAATAACGTCGCCACAAAGATACTGGCGGCAACCAGGTCGGATGTCGTCCCGGGATTCAGCGCATTGTCCGGCCTGCGCAAAAAATCGTCAAATTCGCCTAAACTCATCTTCCCCTTAAGCACCAATCCCGCCTGGCGTGAAATCTCTTCGGCCGTTTCCCGGCCGCATTTGCGCATGACCAACGAATCGGGCTGCTGTTCGAGCAAGGAGAGATAGGTGTAAACAACAGCCTCCGTCCTGTTCCCTTTCCGCCGATAGTAATTTATTAACGCGGGGCAACCCACTTCAAAAACCACCTGGTAATCATTAACATATGCCGCCGCCACAGCGTCGTGCTCCCGGGCCAGGTACATCATTTCCCTCAACGTTCCCCTGGCACCATCATCTATATCACCGCGGGTCACTTTCCCCAGGCCACCCGGCGCCGCCAGGCGGATGGCCTTGTATACCAGATCCGCGTCCGTCTCGCTGAGCTCCCGCAGCACTTTGCGCAGGCCTGCCCTTAAATCATCTGACGCTGCCGCCTTTACCAGTGGAGTGAGCAAAAGGATCATACCCAGGTTGGTATTTGTGGAAACCAGGCGACGGGTATCTTCCACCGCTTTCAGGACCACTTCACCCACCGTATGTGTCCATGCCAGGCGCATCGCCTCCCCTATGGCCAGCGCGCTGATCATAAAATCCTCAAAGGTTGTATCCGCAAAATCATGCAAGCGATTAACACTTCCCGGCTTGGGGGCAGATGCCTCCAGCACGCAGGCAGCCTGAGCCGCCAATGCCGCTTCTTCCACGGTGATATCTTTTCGCCCTTTCACTTTGCCTCCACAACTATTTGATCTCAATTTTTGTCATGCCGGCCCGGCCAGACCCGCCCATCCTTTGCACCATTATTGCTCCAGACCGAGAACGCCGTAAATGTCAGCAGGTTTTTTGATTACACTGATATTTTCCATACGGGAGAGCTTATCGGTGTTTTCAAGATCTATTTCCCGTATTTTTAAGTAGATCGCCTTGCCGTCGGGATCATAAGTTTTTATTGTTCCCCTCACCTGATCCACAGGCAGAATACAGATGGGGGTATCACCCTTTGCCGCCATGGCTACGGCATTGCTAATCAGTGAATCGGCGATACCGTGAACAATCTTTGCCACCGTGTTGGCCGTTGCGGGAGCTATGAGCAGCAGATCGTAATAGCCTGCCTGCAGCGAACCGGCAATAAACGGTGTGTTTGGTCCGGAGGCAACCTTGTAACCGGGAAAGTCCCGCTTCAGGCAATCCATGATTTTATACCATTTCAATACAGATTTTGCCTCTGCGGAAAGAAAAACCATTATCTCCGGTTGAGCATGTTTCTTGATATTGATCATTGTTTCATATGTTTCACGGATCAAGTCACCCGCACCGGTTATACCCCAGGCAATTTTTTTCATTTATTACACACCCTACCTCTGCTGTAATTTCCTTTGTATATAGTTGTCGAGCAATTGCAGCGCTTCTTCCTCCTGAGAGGAACCGGTTTTTTGCACTAACATGCGGTATTCGTCAAGCTTCCTGCCAACAAGCTCGCGGGGATAAAGATGCAACCTGGTGGCCATGATAGATGCTTCAATCACCGCATGCTTGGCCCGGTTAAAACCGCAAAAATCCCGCAGCCGGCTCCTGCCCAGAATACGACAGCTAAAGACAGCCCGCTCGCCTTGCTCCTCGATCTTTTCCGCCACGCAGGAAATAAAGCGGCAGGCATCCTCCAACAGATGACAGGCCGTAAAGCTGTCGGGACGATGACGGACATTCTTGTCTCCGATGGCTGTTTTCGCTATGATTAAGACATTATCTGTAATGTTGATTACCGCCTCACCTCTGTCTTTCAGATTTTGATATGTTTTGCTGGAGACGAAAGGGCGGATCACCACAAGCTGCGCGTTGCAGGTTATGCCCATCGGGGCAAAGTTAGGCATGTTTTCACGGTCAATTGTGGAAACGACGGTTTCGATAATCAACTGTTTCCGTCCTTTGCCGCTGTATAAATATAATCGGCCAGGTATTGGCTGATATCCAGTGCGGTTGCTTCCTGCAGACCTTGCCATCCGGGAATGCTGTTCGCTTCGATAACATATGGCGCACCCGTTTCATCCGTGAGAATATCCACACCGAGGTAATCGGCGCCAAGGAGTACAGCTGTCTTCAGAGCCAGTTGCTCCGTCAGGGAATCAAGCTGTACCGGCCTGGCCGAGCCGCCCCTGCTCAGGTTGGTCCGCCAACCCGTATTGTGGCGGCAGATGGCGGCAACCACGCGCCCACCGATGACAAAGACACGCATATCTTTGTTACCATGGCAAATATACTCCTGAATGTAATACACGTACCTGCTAAGCTGCCATGCCTTAAATACCCTGTAGGCCACATCTTCATTATCGATCTGTACCATGCCCCGGCCTAAAGAACCAAAAATGGGCTTTACCACAATATTTTTAAATTGATGAAAAGCC
>DMPF01000135.1 GCA_003456095.1 Bacillota bacterium | reverse complement strand
TCTTACACAGACTTTGGCTTTATTTTCTCGGCAACAATGCTAGGTCTTGTCCTCTTCAGAATACCTTGGGGCTTGATAAGTGACAGAATAGGTTATCTAAATGTACTCAGGATAGCTTTACCCCTCTTAACAGTTTTCGCTATACTAAGAGCATTCTCACCCGGTTTCCTTTCCCTCCTGCTGAGCCAATTCTTTCTTGGCCTGGGTCTTGCCGCAGTACTTCCCTGCTTTCCTCTTATAGTAAGGGAGTGGACACCCAGGGGCGTCGGGCTTTTCACCGGTATTTACGTATCCGGTTTTGCTGCCGGTAATGCCACAGCACTTGCACTAACGCCTTATCTGCTAGAAATACTCGGCTGGAGGGATATCCTCCTTGTTTACAGCGGGCTTGCGGCAATAATATGCCTGCTGTGGTGGAGTTTCGCTAAAAGCACGGTAAAAGGTACGCCTGGCTTGGCGTCTGCGAACTTCAAAAAAATATTAAAGGACAGATACGTCTGGGTTTTACTATTTTTCATGATAGCATCGATGGGAAGTTATGACGCCCTGGCTACCTGGATGCCAAAGGTATTAGAGCTCAAAGACCTTAGCAAGGCCTTTGCATCTCTGCTGCCGCTTGGATTCTTTTTTGCCGGACCAATCATTGGTTTGATAGCAGATAGATTTGCAAACAGAAGGGCGATCATCGCCCTGTTAGGGATAATTGCCGCCGTATCGATTATGGGGATAAACTACGCTCCTTTTCCTCTTCTGCTCTTATGTATCTTCCTTTCCGGATTCACCACTATCGGCGTGTTCACTATCAGCCTTGCCGTGCCGGCACAACATCAACGTCTTTCTGCTAACGCGGCCAGTGTTGTTGGTGTTACCTCCTCACTGGGCAACATTGGTTCACTGGTAATGCCTGGTCTCTTTGGTTTCCTGATAGACACCACCGGCACGTTCCATGCCTCAGTTTTGACTGTATCCGCGCTCGCTGGGGTTACATTTATCATTGGCGCAAGAATAAGTGAGTGAAGCAATATAAAAAATTTAACTGTGCCTGGTATTTTCCCCTATATTTTTCCTATTTCACCGTAAGCACACTGGTCTTTGCCTGCTGCACAACCGCATTGGATACACTTCCGAGAAACATCCTTTTTAAACCGCCCATCCCCCTGTTGCCGATTACAATCAAATCAAAATTTCCCTTGTCGGCGACCTTGGTGATAATTTCCGCGGGATGTCCTTCCTCAAAGATGCTGCTCGCCCTTACATTCTTCGTTTCGAAAAATGCCACGGCATCAGCCAGGATTTTTTTCTTCTCCTCTCTGCGCTTGTTTTCAAGTTCGCGGAATCTTTCCATATCCTCAGGCCTGATATATGAACCCTTCTCCCGAAGCACCGAATAATCAGGAGGCTGGTTATAGACATAAATTACCGCAACCCCATCCGCATTGCATCCTCCGGCGATCTTCGCCGCTTCGTCCAAAACTTTTTGGCCATTCTTGGAGCCGTCCATGCAAACTAAAATTTTCACAGCTAATCACTCCTCGCTTTAAAATTTGCGGGCAGGGATGCTTCCCCCGGAATTGACGCGACCGGACCTGACCCGGTTTTTTTCAAAGTGTAGCATATATTTTGCTCTTTTTCAATATTATTCAACAATAATATTACAGAATTGCAGGAATATTACAGAATTACAGGCAATCCGCGTTGCGACGATCCCCTAAATTTTCTTCCCCAGCCGGCTCTGCGCCGCAATGAAGCCCAGGCCTATGATGATGGAAAGGCCGAATACGAGGAAAGCCACCTCATAAGAATAAGCCTGCTGCAGGTATCCACCCAGTAAAGGGGCCACGGCACCCATAATCCCGCCAAAGGTAAAGCCGACAGCGATTGCCGCGCTCCTGGTTTCCGCGTTGGCGATATCGGAAACCTTGGCGATAGTAAGGGTGCGCATCGCCAGCACACAGGCTCCGGTCAGCACACCCAGAGCTGCCGAGAAGATCGGGCTGCGGGAAAGGAAGATAAAGAAACAGCATAAAAAGGTGACAGCGCCGACGCAAAAAATAAGGCGGTTGCGGCTCATCAGATCGGATAGATAACCGAAAAGGGGCTGCGACACCAGGGCGCTGAAGTGGAAGGCGCCGATAAGGGTGCCGATGGCGGCAGGGCTCCAGCCAAAGCGATCGGCAAAAAAGAGGGGAAGAAAGGTGATGGAGCCTATATAAACCATCTGGTTGATTCCGGATAGGCCGGAAACCAACAGCAACATGGGGCTAAGGACTGTCTTTTTCAAGGATAGGGCCAGCTCCCCGCCCCGCAGCTCCGAATTGCGGAAATTGCCGAAAGCCAGTATAATCCAAAGGGCGCTGAGGAATCCGGGAATCGCCAGCAGGATTACGCCCAGGCGCCACGCCTCGCTGAACACACCGATGATCACGGGAACCATGGTGGCGCCTACGGAGCCGGCCATCGTATGCAGCCCCAGGGAGAAACCCTTTTTGTCACCGAACTGCTGGGTCATCAGATTCATACTGATCGGGTGATAGCCGCTGAAACCCAAACCGCCCACGAAAGCAAACAGCAGCAGCCAGTGATACCCCGTGCTCCAGCCCCAGCCCAAAAGACCAAGGGAAAGCAGCACTATACCGGCGGCGAGCAGATCCCTGGGCCGGCCCGAGTAATCCCCCCACAGGGAAATGGGCAGTTGGCCGACCGCGGAGGCGATGGAGTAAACGCTCATAATCTGGGCGGCCTGCAGCGTCGTAATGCCGAATTCCAGGGAAAGCACCACAAGCAGCGGCGAAAGGATAACGGCATATCCGTCATTGGCCCAGTGCGAAACCAACAAAGAGGCAACTTTGCTGCTCTTTGACTTCAGCATCCGTTCGTTCAGCTCCTGTTAAAGTGAATGTTAAGGCATTAACACAAATCTGTAAAATAATAAGGAACTCCGTTTTATCAGGAGAACGTAACTGCTCTATTTTGAGATCTATTTCTTTGCACGTCTGTCCTTGACAAAAATGCTGCCAGGTATTGCCTTGGCATGCTTCTTCAGCTGTGCCGCAGTCTCCGCCAGTAACCCGTAATCCTTTTGCTCTTCACATTCCACAATAGCCAGCGTGATGGAAGTCAGGGGTAACAACTCCTGACTTCCGAAACGGTTGTGACCGTAAAACGCTTTCCTGGCCCGGTCCTCAGCCGAAAAACAACCACCCACCAGGCGGTCGAACAGTTGCACAATCTTCCTGCAGATTTGCGTTGCACATTCCGGTTATGCTTATAAGCGACTTGTAATTGTGGGGCAGATAATGGGTATGCGCTTCAGGCCGGCGGCGGAAAATCAGGTCGTAAGCTCTTCTGTAAATATCGCTGATAATAAAGCTCACCTCCCTCGAAAATAAGCGTTTAAGCGGCAGGTCTTTCCATATCCTGTATTTCTACCCGGAAGCCAATAGTTTCAAGCCGCTTCTTCAGTCTCTTTGCTACCGCCTGGCGATCTAAATGGCGCATCAACTCCTCTATCTCGGTATCCATAGCGGCAATCGCCCCGTCTGTCTTTATCCCTCATGGGTGATGGCAGAAACAAGTGTGCATCTCCTGCTATTATAGCAGACCTAAGCAGCGTAGCGCGAGTGGTGCTGGCCGAGGTGCTGCCGGCAAAGTGAGCGGCGGCTTGAAGGAAATAAAGAGAGGATATAGTCTTGCGGCTTCACGTATAATGTGCTACACTTATTTACGTGGAGGTGAAGGCAATGGAAAAACAAAATGTTACCATATCGGTTCCCCGGGACGTTTTAATAAAAGCAAAACATATTGCTATAAACAGGCAATCATCCCTTTCCCGCCTTCTGGCAGAAACTCTGAAAGACATTGTTGAAAATGATGAAGCTTATCGTAAAGCAAAGGATAGGCAGCTTGCAGCCATGGGAAAAGGGTTCGACCTGGGGGTAAAGGGGAAAATGGCTTGGAAAAGAGAAGATTTACATGCCAGGTGATACTGAGCTTCAGTTTGTGGATACTAACATTCTAATTTATGCTTATGATGTAAGCAGTACCGAAAAAAACCGGCGTGCCATGGCGCTCGTTTCAGAATCGCCATAAAATATCTTTTTGGAAGGCCATGATTATTTGCAGTGCCAAGGAAATGGGTTGCCAAAATATCTGGACGGAAGATCTCAATGCAAACCAATTATATGAAGGCATTCAAGCTGTTAATCCGTTCTTGTCCGGTTAACCCCAAGGATAGAGATCCTCCGGTCTTAAAATAAATGACCGCACCGCTCATATTTCATGTTGTGCCAATATATATAGCTCGCGCCAATTCGCTTCATAATCTGAGCGATCGTTTCCCGGCCTTCCTGGAGCAGTAGATGGATATGCTTGCTCATCAAGCGATAGCCGTAAAGATCACAACTTAAAATCTCTTATAGAGGGGCCTCACCATGAAAGATTGGAAACTGAATATGTACAGCCAGGCCTGTTGGGAGAGGGGGGAACTTTGTCTAATAACAGGATATTTGCGTAACTTCCCCTAAATTTAAGCTTAAAGCAAGATCGCAAGAAATGTTTTTCCATCATAAAAGCGAGATAAAAAAGATTCAAACTCCACAGGCTATCTTTAGCGACATCGTTCTTCTTGGGCAATCAAAAATTTTGCGCAGGTGTTGTTTAAGGCTCAACTGTTTGCTATCATTAGCTGACAGTTGAGCCTTTTCTCGGCGCAAAACTTCCGATTGAACCCTTGAAGAACCGTCCCCTGTCACCGTCTTAATTTGCCTGTAAAATCCTCGAAATCCCCGGAGAATATTTGTTTAAGCCTGACAGACTTATCTGCCAACCTGACAATCCGTTCCGCATCGAGCTGATAACTGTAGGCATGCCTGAAAACATGCCTGAACCCCCTCAGCTCATCCAATATCCGGTAAGTGTCTTCCGTCAGCATGGCCGGTCTGATCCCTTCTATCGCCAGCAACATTCTTTTGAGCAGGCTCAGATGGTAACTGCCGAAATCTTCGATCTGGTTTTCAAAAAAACCAGCCACAAGTTTAAACATATTTTCATAGGCGGAATAAAGGTTATGCAGTTTATAAGCCAAACTTACGGTCAGATCCTCGTTCTCCGGAACGCCGCGCAACAGCTGGACCTTATTTTCGATGGAAGCATGGAGCCTCAGGATCTCCCTCCCTTGAGCATCAAGCTCAGCCAAAAGCACCTTTATTCTCTCTTCCATCGCATACCTTCCCTTACGATTTTTTCCTGAAAATGTACATCTTCCATATGAACAGCGTTTACCTCCCTTTGGAGATAGTCGCTTAAGAAGCTGATTACTGTATATAACCTGTCCCGCTCCAACTCCTTAAAGGCAATATCCAGATCGGAAGCATCGCCAAAGCGATATGGTTTAATCACTGAGCCAAAGATATAGGCTTCCGCAAATGATACCTCTTGCGCAAGTTTTTCCAAGGCCGCGCAGAGCTGCCCGATTGTATTTATCCTGGTTTTTTCCCTGGCGTCTGCCTTTTTTTTGTATATTTCCCGTATAATTTCCAGCCCCATCCAACTTGCCTCCCATGTCTCTATCCTATTATTATACTCTACTTTGCCATAATTCTATCATATATTTCATCATCGGACACCCTTTCTTCTTGCGCTTGCGCTGATCCGTGATATGGTATGCCTGTGTTGATTGATAGACCGTGGGGCATACTATAAAACACAGTAAATGTATAGTAAAATAAAAGCAAAATGCTTGACACTTGCTTTTGGGTATGGCATACTACAGGCAGCAAGAAAGGAGTGATATTATGGCACAGATTAGCTTGCGTGTTGATGATGACGTGAAGAAAGGCGCGGAACAGACTTTTGATGATATTGGGTTAAGCATGTCAACGGCAATCAATATATTTCTGAAAAAGGTTGCCAGAGAGAGGCGTATACCGTTTGAACTGTCCGCTGACCCGTTTTACAGCGAAAGCAATATGGCACACTTGCGGCGCGGCATTGCGGCACTGAACGCCGGAAAAGGCGTAGAGCATGAGCCTGTCGAGGCAGAGGGCGAATGAAAAAAGTATGGTTTGATGAAGCGTGGGACGATTTCGTGTATTGGCAGTCACAGGATAAGAAAACCCT
>DMPF01000238.1 GCA_003456095.1 Bacillota bacterium | reverse complement strand
GGCCACAGTTCTGGCAGAAGCGGCCGCCCGCCTGCTGCTGAGAGCTGCATTGATCACAGGGTAACAATTGCTCCGTGCCCATCTTGCCTGCTTGAGTCCATGGGGTTTCAGTTACCAATTTTGGTCCCACAGTTATCGCAGAATCTGGCGGTGGGCTTTAGTTGCGTTCCGCATTGTCCACAGTACTTCCTAGGTGCTTCCCTGCTTGTCCTAGGGAGCGGCAGTGGTTGAGGTGCTTCCCGCAAAACGCTGTCAAAAGCCCGTTCAAACAGTTCGAGCAGCTTGTGCTCCAGCTGTTCTCTGGTGTAGGCTTGGTGATTAACTACGCCTTTGCCGCCTGCGACAGTTTCGATGCGGACAAAATGGTTGGCCAGTGCCGTTGGCGCCACAAAAAGCCTCTCTATCGCCGTAAAATCCGTGGGTCTCGCCACATTGATTTCAAAACCGGAGGACATCATCCAGGTACGATAGAACTCAACACCCATGTTTTGGCCGGCTTCACCAAAAGCTAGGACCATTTCACCTGTGGACGTACGCCTAGCGTTCAAGAGAAAGTTTTGTTCCATTACAATAGAAACGTCGCCCGGTTCAATTTCCACATTGAACTGTGAAAATCCCGGCAGAACGACCGTAAACGCTGGCAGCAACCAGCGGATATCGCCGCTTTTCAAAGAGGCGGCCATACCTTGGGCAAACTCGGAGAATTCGATAGTTGCTTTTTCCGCGTATTTGAAACTCAGCATGTTTTTATATGAAACCTGTCTGAAGCAATCGATGGCATGTAAAATGAACAGAAATTGCTCCAGACTGACCTTGGGTGGGATATAATTGGCTGTAGTTTCCTCATTCTTACAGGCATACTTTTCCGACCACCACTCCAGATAAGCTGTATAATTGTCAAAAGGGCGCATGGTGAACGCGCCGTCTGCCGTTATGGCTGTGGCTACCACTACGTCACCTTCGCTTTTTTTATGGTAGAGGCGGATTTCCTCTAAATCAAGGCCGCCACCGCCGATACGGTTTATTACAAATAAATCTGGCGCGGCAACACAGCGCGCGGCCCGGGTGAATTCTTGGTCCTGCAGGTACTCACGGTAAACACTTTTAAGATCTCTGCCTTCCCCGTCCACACTCCGCCCTATCCCTGATAAAGCGGAACCCTGTTGGGGTGTAAGACCAAGTTCTTCCATGAAAAGTTTTCCTATATCATTCACACGAATATCAAAAGCTGCAGGCTTGTTTTCCGAAGTCATTCTTACACCTCTCCCTTTTCAATCATGGCAATTAACTGCCTAAAATACTCCCGGTCAAAAGATGGATGTCTTCCTCCATCATTTCAATCTTGAGGTCATGCTCCCAAACTTCGCCGTTCTGGATATACTTCAATCGCCGGCTGCCCGGCAGATTCAGATAAGGGCAGCGGGCTACATGGCTGTGCAGGCTAAATTTAACATCATCGGGTGCAATCCAAAACAGCTTACCTTTACGCAGCCACGGTTCTAGGTCAAAATCGTATTCCTCTGGGTCCGGAGTGAGACTGACGTACGTGCCGGGAGTTAATATCTCCGGCAGCAGACTCCCCTCTTCCCAGTATCGGGCCGTTCCCCAATCATTCACCCTTCTTTCACCGTAGAGCATGGGATCGGCGTAATAAATAACGGGGTAAGCGATATGGCGGCCGATTTTTATGCTGGAAATAACCGCCTGCACTTGAGTGTAAGCCAATAGCCTAGGCAGGACAAAAGGGACATCAGGTCCGGGAGTGCACAGAAAGGGGACATGCTCCGGTTCTGCCGCTAGCTTTAGGGCCCCATCCATGGCAAAGTACGTCGGGGGAAGTTTGTTTTCCGGCCGCTTGGGTGCATGGTGATTCCACCACAAACCATCCAAACCAAAGTCGTCAATGGCCATGGAAAGCACTTCGCCACTGAAAGGACAGCGCGACAGCTCCCGCACCGGCAAGCCGTTCATATAGCGCAGCAGCAAATCCTCAATTATTTTTTTCATATCTTCCATCTGCTTCACCATAGCCATGGGCTCCGGATGCCATGTGTCACTTTCCACCCGCAGCATTTTCTCTTGTGCCAGTTCATCATATTGCTGGGCAAGTGGCAGTATGCGCGTCAGTATCTCTCGCCGGTCTTCAATATTCATAATTATACTCATATTAAAGCTCCAATCCTAATTCTTTAAGGATTTCATTAAGTTCACCCATCTGTTCCCGCGGCAGATTCACCTGGTTGCCTTCTAGGTAATTTCTGGCTTGCCCTATGTCGATGCTGGCTCATCGCAAATGAGCGGCAACAGGAGCGGCATTTGGGCTGAAAATGTTGACGCCTTTGCCGCCCTCCATGGCGTCCCGCAACATGTCAGCCTTGGCTTGCGGGTCAAAACCTTTATCGCCAGCTGCCCATGACATCACATCTCCGTGCATAACATTAGAGCCCCTCTGCCCCATCAGGTCGTCAAGATACCTTTTTTTCTGGCTGAGGGTGAGCGGGGAACCATCGTAGTTTCTGAGTTCAAGCAGATCGACATCGCCGGTGAAAGGTTTACCAGTCTTCACATCTATGACCAGTCCGTCAACAATTTTGATTCCGCCTTTTCCTGTCATGCTTTTCATGTCCTCCACCAACTCCCGGTACTCATACAACTCCCGGTATTCATGCCACCTAGCCTTATACCGAGCAAGGAGTTCCTTTTTCTCTTGCGGCGAGAGCATATCCATGACCTCCTTAGGCGGCAGTTTAGGGTCAAAGTAGCCCACTAGGCCTTCACTGTTCTTGGGCCCTCCCAGCAGTTCATCTCGTTTGTCAAGTGTCTTGGCTTTTATATCCACGCGTTTGGGTAGTGCTTGGCCGGACTCGATCAAAGCTTTGGCCCGAGGTGTAGTATGTCGGGTAATAACCTGAAGGTGGTTCTTATCCACTGTGTTTTGTATGTGTATTTGTGAGGTCCTAGTGACCCCAGCCGTATTCGCCGGTTTGCCGGCGCTGACATATTCTGCGCCGGGTGGGGGGGGGGCTTTAGTGCGAGGTGTG
>DMPF01000166.1 GCA_003456095.1 Bacillota bacterium | reverse complement strand
GTAAACGATTTGCCCCTGACCCTGGTCCTTTCCTGGTACGAACAAAAAGCATGCGCGATCCTGCTCTCTCTTTTCCATCTAGGCGTAAAAAATATTTACCTGGGCCCGAGCCTGCCTGCTTTTGTTTCTCCCAATATCCTCGATTTCCTGGTAAAGACCTTTGACGTCAAGCCTATCTCCACAGTGGAAGAGGATATGGCAGCGATTCTGAAAAAATAGCCATATGCACGTATGAACGTATAAGAGTGTTAACGGAGGCGGCGCTATCCCTTTAGCTGCCGCCTCCGCCAGGTTAAGTGCTTCTGCTGCGGCGGCAGAGTTCCCGGGCGTTGGCAGCATCAATGTAATGTGAATACATATCCGGGGGGAACAAATTTGATCTTTCAACATAATTATATTGAAGGCAGAACTATTGAAGATGTCTGGCGGGACGCCATGTGGTGCTGTGTGCGCAACGGCCATGCGTACAGGGTCGAAGTGGGCAGCTACGAAGGGCAAACCAGAAAACAGTTGGACTATGCGGTCCTTCGTGTACTCGAACCCCATACCCGCCCCTTGAGCGTAAGGACTCCCGAAGCCTGCGCTTTTGCCTCTCCCACCTCTGAGGATAAAATATGGCGCTATTTTAGCGACTACATTATTGGGACAGAAAAAAGCCCCAATGAAGATTATACTTACGGCGAATTTATCGTGCCCCAAATACCAAGGGCCGTTGCCCTATTGAATAGTGCTGCCGGAAACACGAACCAGGCCTGCATCCAGATCGGCAACGAGAATTCGATTAACCTTAATGACCCTCCCTGTCTCAGGGTGATTGCTTTTAAAGTGGTAAACGGCCTATTGCAGCTGTCGCTCTTTTTCCGCAGTTGGGATCTTTTTGCAGCTCTTCCGGAAAATTTAGGAGGACTGCAGCTGCTTAAAGAATACATCCTGGCCCAATTAGACTTTACTGTCCAGGATGGGCCGATCGTGGCATACAGCGACGGCCTGCATATCTACGAACAGTATTTTCCCCTGGTAAACAGATTAAACGTAGAAAAAATAGGACAGTAAGGGAGAGAGGATCGGTATTATGTTAACCAAAATCAAAAAAAGGGATGGCCAGATCGTCCCTTTTGATCAGGATAAAATAACCATCGCGATTTTCAAAGCGGCAAAAGCTGTAGGTGGAAGCGATTATGGACGGGCCAAATACCTTTCCGACCAGGCAGTAAAGTTAATAAAGGAAAATTATGCGGAGAAGATCCCTGCCGTAGAGGAGATCCAGGACGTCGTCGAAAAAGTCCTAATTGAAAACGGCCATGCCAAAACGGCCAAGGCATATATCCTTTACCGCAAGCAGCGTACGGAAATAAGGGACTTTCAGTCCCTGATGGTGAATACGGGCAAGATGGTTCAGGAATACCTTGAACGTCACGACTGGCGCGTCAACGAAAACAGCAATATGAACTACTCCCTGCAGGGCTTAAACAACCATATCATTGCCGGGATCACGCAAAAATACTGGATCGAAAAGATATACCCCGCAGAGATTCGCCTGGCGCATGAAAGCGGTGACATACACATCCACGACCTTGGCCTTTTGGCTCCGTATTGCTGCGGCTGGAGCCTCGAAGACTTATTAGCTCACGGTTTCCGGGGAGCTCCGCAAAAGGTAACCTCCAGCCCTCCGAAGCATTTCCGCACAGCCCTCGGCCAGCTGATTAACTTTTTCTATACCCTGCAGGGGGAGGCCGCCGGTGCCCAGGCTATTGCCAACTTTGACACCTATCTGGCTCCTTTTATACGCTATGACGGTATCGGCTACCGTGAGGTCAGGCAGGCCCTCCAGGAGTTTGTCTTTAATTTAAACGTCCCTACCCGCGTCGGCTTTCAAACGCCATTTATCAATATCACCCTCGATGTCACCGTTCCCTCCACGCTGGCACGGCAGCCCGTCATGGTGGGGGGCGCGCCGCAAAGCGAAACATACAGCGAATTCCAGCAGGAGATGGACCTGATCAACAGTGCATTTTGCGAAGTGATGATGGCCGGGGACGCCGACGGCAGGATATTTACCTTTCCCATCCCCACCTATAACGTTACAGAAAAATTTTTCAGCAACCCCGTTGCGGAAAAAATTATGGAGATGACGGCCAAGTATGGCATACCTTATTTTGCCAACTTCATCAATTCCGATCTCTCCCCTGACGACGTGCGCAGCATGTGCTGCCGCCTGCGTCTGGACAACCGGGAGCTAAGGCGCAGGGGCGGAGGACTGTTCGGCGCCAACCCCCTTACCGGCTCAATCGGCGTTGTGACCATAAATCTGCCCCGTATCGGCTACAAGGCAAACAGCCTGCCGGATTTCCTGAAGCGGGTTGAGGATATGGCCGTCCTTGCCAAAGACAGCTTGATTACCAAACGGCGCGTGCTCGAACAGTTGACTTTAAGCGGCCTATATCCCTATTCCAGACATTTTCTGCGCGATGTCCACTCCCGTTTCGGACAGTACTGGGCGAACCATTTCAACACCGTCGGTATCATCGGTATGAACGAAGCCCTGCTCAACTTCTTGGGGAAAGATATCGCCACGCCGGAAGGGACGAGCGCCGCAAATACCATTTTGGAACATCTCCGCGCTG
>DMPF01000013.1 GCA_003456095.1 Bacillota bacterium | reverse complement strand
AAACCAACGGGGCTGACGCGCATGGCTGAACCATTGCCAAAACTGTTATATGGCCGGGGTTCGGGGAATAGAGCCATTCCAGAAAGAGTGCGCTATAACCGGCCAGGGGGTACCTGCGCCCATATTCCCGCATCGTTGTTCCGTAGTCTTTTTGCTCCATGATGCTTTCCGCCACCGCCACCGTCAGCACAGTATCGTCGGTAAAACGGGAACCCTCGCTAAACAAGGGGAAGATGGTAGTTTTTATGCCGTGGTGCTCGTAAACCGAGCCGATCATATCACCTGCAATAGCACCGATCATTAACTTCTGAAACTGCCCTCCTGTCCACATTTCCATCAGTGTGGTACCAATGCTGCTTCAATCTGATACAAAGTTTCATTCGCCATTTATTGGTTTATTCCTGCCTATAACCCGCACGCTCTGACTATTTCCCTGTTATCGTGCTTACGGTATTGCCCCCATGCCGCTTTTACGTATTGACAGCCATGCGGATCTGCTCTATGCTTACCTTAATTTGACACATCGTTAACGAAATAATTTGACAGGAGGATAAACATTTTGAAAAAAATTCTCGTGGCCACTGACGGGTCAGAACATTCCGCAAAGGCAATTACGGAGGCGATCATGCTGGCCGAATCCCTGAAAGCAGAGGTAACAGTAATAACCGTTATGGACGAAACACCAAGCTTCAGCTATTTCGTTCCTGCTGACATTATTAGCCAAATAAGGAAAAGCTATGAAGAGAACGCCAAAAAAATCCTAGCGCGGGCAGAGCAGCGTTTCCGGGAAAAGGGGATTGCCGTTAACACAAAACTAGCCGGCGGCCAACCTGCCAATGAAATTTGCAGTGAAGCCAATAAAGGCATTTACGACCTGGTGATTATGGGCAGCCGTGGCTTGGGCGGGATCACAGAGTTATTTTTGGGAAGCGTCAGCAACAGGGTGGTACACTGTGTCAAGCCAAACATCTTTATTGTAAAATAGAGTGTTCCCCGCCGGCCACGTTTTCCAGCAGTTTGATCACAAACTGCAGGTAATCTTTTTCCGGCTGCTTAGGGAATTTAATCTTGAAGGTAACTTGCTTGCCGGCATGGAGTGAGAGATAACGGCGGTTGCTGTTTACCAGCTTCCAGAGTTGATCGCTGTCAAATTTTTTGTGTACGGCAAAGCGCACCAGCGTCTGTTCTTTTTGCTGCTCAACGGCCTCCACCCCTTTCTCCCGGGCAAGCTGACGAAGACGCATGACCAATAGAAGATTTTCCACAGGGGGTTGCAGGCGGCCAAAGCGGTCTTTCAGCTCAACGGCCATCTCTTGCAGCTCCTCTTTGCTTTCCAGGGTGGCAATGCGGCGGTACAGCTCGATTTTCTGCTGCTGGTTAGCCACATAGGAGGAAGGCAGGTAAGCATTAACCTGGAGATCAAGGCGGGGTGCAAACTCTCTCTCCCGCGCTTCCCCTTTCCCTTTTATTGTTTCGATGGCCTGCTCCAGCAGCCGGCAATAGAGCTCGTAGCCGATGGCAATCATAAAACCGTGCTGTTCCGGCCCCAGGATATTGCCCGCTCCCCGAATTTCCAGATCCCGCAGGGCGATCTTAAATCCCGAGCCCAGTTCGGTAAACTCTTTAATTGCCTGCAGCCGCTTGCCTGCATCCTCCGTCATCACTTTATCCCGGCGGTAGGTAAGATAACAGTAGGCGACACGGTTGGATCGGCCTACCCGCCCCCGCAGCTGGTAGAGTTGAGCCAGGCCGAAGAAGTCGGCGTCGTGGATGATCATTGTGTTTACGTTGGAAATATCCAGACCCGCCTCCACAATGGTGGTGCTCACAAGGATGTCATACTCCCTGCTGAGAAATCGCGCCATCACCTTCTCCAACGCCCGCTCCGCCATCTGACCATGCCCCACGCCGATACGCGCCCCCGGCACAAGCTCCTTTAACTTTTGCGCCCAACGCTTAATGGTCTGCACACGGTTGTAGACAAAATATACCTGCCCCCTGCGGTGCAGCTCCCGCTGAATCGCCTCCCGCACCAGGCTGTCCGCATATTCCACCACATAGGTCTGTACCGGGTAGCGGTTCTCCGGTGGGGTATTGATGATGCTCAGATCCCGCGCCCCGGAGATGGCCATGTGCAAGGTCCGTGGAATGGGGGTGGCTGTCATGCTCAATACATCCATTTCCCGGCGCAGCATTTTCAAACGCTCCTTGTGACGCACGCCGAAACGGTGTTCTTCGTCAATGATAAGCAGGCCCAGGTTTTTGAATTTGATATCGGCGGAAAGCAGGCGATGCGTGCCAATCACAATATCCGTTACACCGGCGGAGAGGCGCTTGATCGTCTCCTTTTGTTCTTTGGCACTGCGGAAACGGCTTAAGAGCTCAATCTCCACAGGAAAACCTTGAAAGCGTTCCTTAAAATTGTTGTAGTGCTGCTGTCCCAAAATAGTGGTAGGAACGAGGAAGGCAACCTGCTTCCCGTCCATTACCGCTTTAAAAGCAGCACGCAACGCCACCTCCGTTTTTCCGTATCCCACGTCACCGCAGAGAAGACGATCCATGGGGTGGGACCGTTCCATATCCTTTTTTACTTCGATGATGGTATGCAATTGGTCTGGTGTCTCTTCAAAGGGAAAACGGTCCTCAAATTCGACCTGCCAGGGATGATCGGGAGAAAAGGCATAGCCGGACACCGACTCCCGCTCCGCGTAAAGGGAAAGGAGATCCTTTGCCAGCTCCTGTACGGAAGCGCGCACGCGGTTTTTCACCCGGGCCCATTCCTGCCCTCCTAAGGAATAGACACGGGGAGGGTGGCCTTCTCCGCCTATATATTTCTGCAAGGAATCTAGCTGGTCCACCGGAAGATAAAGTTTGTCCTCGCCCGCATATTTGATATAAAAAAAATCCCGGGTCACACCATCCACTTCCAGGGTGCGCATACCCATATAGCGGCCGATGCCATGCTGGTCATGCACAACCAGGTCGCCAACCTTCAGTTCCTGGAAATCAAGCAGGGTACTTTTCTTTTCCGCAGGCTGTATCCATCTTTTTTTCTTGCGCCGACCGGGAAGAATTTCCCGATCCACCATCACGGCTAGTTTCAGTGCGGGCATCACAAATCCGTTTTCGAGGTGCCCTTTCAGCATGATCAGCCCTTTTACGGCAGAAGCACTGCCCGTCCGCGACGGTGTTCCCCCTTCCCGCGGCCACCGATCATTATCCCCACTCCCGCTGTAAAGGGGAAGACCGTGTTCGCCGAGGATCCGCCGCAGCTCCGCTGCCCGCGCCTCCTCCTCGCAGAGCAGAAAGACCGCATATCCATTAGACCACCAGCCCTGTAGCTCCTCCTGCAGCAGATCCAGGCGGCCCAGAAAAGAGGGGTTGGGGCGGGCTTGAAAGTTGAAGACAGCGGCAACTTTAAGATAGGGAATGTTGCGGGAGAAGACGCTCATGGCGATAATGCGGAGAAAAGTACCGCCCAATACGCCTTTCAGGTCAGTATAACACTGCATCTGTCCCGGCAGGATATCTCCCTGGAGCAGCAGCCCGGCCTGGTATTCCCGCAATTCATCAAGCAGTGAGGCCGCTTCTTGCTCCACCTGATCAGGGTCATCCCAAAAGAGCAATCCCTGGCGGGGCAGATAGTCGGTCAGCGCCGCCGCATCCGGGTAAAAATACCCCAGGTATTGCTCGAGGCCGTCGAAACTGCCTCCGCTTTCCAGTTTGAGCAGCTTGTTTTCCACGCGGGTGCGCAGGCGGTCTGCCGCTTCTCCCTGTTTCTTTTTTTTCAACTGCTTGATGGTAAGATCCAACTCCGACCTGAGGGCACGGCTTCCCAGTCGGACGGCGGCATCATCCAGTACGACCTCCCGGGCAGGATAAATATGAATCTCCTGGAGCTCTTCCCGTGTGCGCTGTGTTTCTGCATCATAAAAACGCAGCAACTCCAGCTCTTCGCCGTTGAAGGAGAGGCGAACCGGCCAGGGGATATGAAAGGGGAATATGTCGATAATATCACCGCGGACACTGAAAAACCCCTCCCCTTCCGTCAGTTCCGTGCGTTCATAGCCCATCTCCACCAATTTTGCCAGCAGGGATCTCCACTCTACGGTGGCACTTTTTCGCAGAAAAAGGGATTGTTTTTTCCAGCGTTCCGCCGGCATCAACCGTCCCAGCAGCGCGGCAACGGGAGCGACGACCAGCACTTTTTCCCCGGCAGCCAGCTTTTCCATCACCTGAAGGCGCTGCTTGCTTATTTCTTTGCTCTGGCTTAAGACCTCTTCGGCATAAAAAAAATCCCGGGGAGGGAAAATACAGACCTCCGCCTCAAGCAGCAGCCCTTTTAACTCCTCGTAAAGCCGTTCCGCCCTGGCCTGATCCGTAGTCAGAAGCAGTGCTGCAGCGGTGGAACGGTGATAAAGGGCAGCCACAAAAAAACTGCGCTGCGAGCCTTCCAGGCCGGTGACAAGTTGGACACTCCTTTCCTGTACGTTATCGCAGCAAAGGTAAAGAAAGTCCGGGTCTTTCTGCCATTTTTGCAGTAACGGATGGGACAAAAGGGTTAAACCTCCCCTATCTCAATATTTTCAGGAATACTCGATGCGGATGCAGTGTTTAAGCGTACAATACAAATACAGTTAAAAATTTATGGCAGGCAATATGGGGCCGGAAAAAAGCTTGCCGTCAACCATAACTTTTAACCTGAATTTACAGATGTTACCCTGCCGCGCTTACGCCGGCCAGGCTGCCTGGGCTAGGCGTCAGTCAGGCGCAGGGTTGCAGCGGTTCATTGCCGCCTCCATGCCTTCACGCAGGTAAAGTTCCGCCGCGGCGGCAGCCCGGCTCACCGCGTCATGGACGACCTCTTCTTCCGCCGCGCTGAAGGGGGTAAGGAGATAGTCTGCTACCGCTTTTTCCCCGGCCATATCCCCCCTCCCCACGCCCAAACGCAGGCGGGGAAAATTTTGCGTGGCCAGTAGGCCGATGAGAGATTCCATACCCCGGTGCCCGCCGCTGCCGCCGGCGGGACGCAAGCGCATACGCCCGAGGGGCAGATCCAGATCGTCATAAAATACAAGGAGCTGTGTCGCATCCAGGGAATAGTGGCGCAACAGCACCTTTACAGCTATCCCGCTGCGGTTCATATAGGTCTGTGGACAGGCCAGAACAACCTTTTGTCCCGCCAGGAATGTTTGGACCGACAGAGCCTCTCCCACAGCTTGTTTCAGCCTAACGCCGCACTGGCGGGCCAGTTCGTCAATAACGCGAAAACCAATATTGTGTCTGGTTAATGCGTATTTAACCCCCGGGTTTCCCAAGCCGATCAGAAGATACACGATAGTCACCTCCCCGGGTGTCAGTTAGGTGTCAAGAGAACCGTCCCCTGTCACCTCCACTCGTTGGTCAGTCGAACAGTTCGCTCACGGAGCGGTCCTCATGTATGCGCACAATGGCATCGCCGATTAGGGGGGCAACAGAGAGAACCACGGCGTTGTCAAGCTTAAGGGAATTGCGCAGGGGGATAGTGTTGGTTACCACCAGTTCTTTTATTGGCGAAGCAATAATATGCTCCTTGGCCGGTCCCGATAAGACAGGATGGGTACAGCAGGCATAAAC
>DMPF01000052.1:3493-4180 GCA_003456095.1 Bacillota bacterium | reverse complement strand
GCAACAGGTAACCTTCCTGCACCCGCAGCACCGGTTTCAGCGCCAGCAACTCATCCAAAGCAAAAACTACAGTTTGCACCAGCATGGAAACGGCAGCGCAGACGATATCCTGCCCGTACTCGGCAAAAAGGGCATGCCCCCTAATCTCCACGGCAACGGGCCGATGCTGTCTGTCCCGCTGTACCAGCACCTGAATCATCAGAAATTTCCCATCTCAATTTTTTCTATAAGCAAATCGGTATAAGGTTGACGGTGGCCTTGCTTACGGCGGTAATTTTTCTTGGCTTTGTACTTGTAAACAATGATTTTCCGGCCCTTGCCATGCGCCTTGACGCGCGCCCTTACCGATACACCCCTAACGGAGGGGGTGCCGACCTGCAAATCATCTCCGTCTCCTACAGCCATTACCCGCTCAATAACAATCTCCTGGCCCACTTCTTCCGGCAGCCGCTCCACACGGCAGATGTCGCCTGTGGCGACACGGTACTGCTTCCCTCCGCTTTCAATAATAGCGTACAAAGAAAACCCCTCTTTTTTTTCAGGCTCGCCGTTCAGGGTAATCTGCACCTGCGGCACAGATCTTTGCAACCCTGCCCGTGCGGCTAAACAGGCTTTCATATCGTAGCATATCCACTGCTGATTGTCAATGTGGCTAAAAAGTTGAATTACCATTTATTTACTCATAAA
>DMPF01000052.1:0-3186 GCA_003456095.1 Bacillota bacterium | reverse complement strand
TACCATTTATTTACTCATAAAATTGTCGTGTACTCAAAGCAAAAGGCTCTCTGTTGTTTGCTCAGTTTATTGTGTCCCGAGAAGGCGTACCTGCTCCAGGTACAAATCAACCAGGGAGGCAGCTCGCGCTTCGGTCCGGCCCTCCCCGATAATGCGGCAGGCCGGTTCTTCAGGGTCGGGCAGGATAAGAGCCGAACCGCCTGATTGACCCGGTTGATAGATTTTCAGCCCTTCAATCATCTCCGTCTGCATACCGGCACCGGCGCTCTCCTCCACAAGGCGGCGCATGATCTTGCCCTTCTGGTTCCAAGGACAAAAGATGCGTTTTTCTTGTATATAAATCGGTAAGGCAGTTGCCGCCAAGGTGGAGATCCAGGTTTGTACGCCAATTCTGTATTTTTTGCATAAGGGATGGTATGCGCTGATAAGCCCGTTTTGTCATTGCATATGGCGGTGATGACAATTTGCCTTAACCACTTATCTCACTTATAATACTTTAAACTACGATGAAAACATCGTCGAATTTTGTCGAATCTCCCCGATAAGGGAGTACGGGGGAACCATGTTCCGGGGTGAAACCGCCACAACGGCGGCAGAGCAATCCTCGCTCTAACCCGACAGCTAACTCCGGAGACAAGGAGGAATTTTTCTGATCACCGGCGGCTCAGCAGAAGCCGCCCCTTACGGAAAGGGGACGCAAGAAGTTGGTAAAGAGTCGCCCGTTGCTGTTGCTGTGCAGACGACGGCAACACAACAGACCTTTTCCGCAGCGGAACTGGAACTGCTGGCCCGTCTCGTCCAGGCGGAAGCAGGCGGCGAATCGTTCAAGGGAAAGGTGGCCGTGGCTGCCACTGTCCTGAACAGGGTGCAAAGCCCCCTTTATCCAAACACAATTTCCGGAGTTATTTATCAGGTGTCATATGGTTTCCAGTACTGCACTGTACGTAAAGGGACAATCAACAGGCCAGCCGGCGCCGAAGCCCACAGGGCTGTGCAGGAAGCTCTGCAGGGGAACGACCCTACAGGGGGAGCGCTCTCCTTTTAGAATCCGGCCCAGGCCACCAACATCTGGATCCGTACTCGTCCCGTCCATGCCCGCATCGGCAACCATGTTTTTGTGGGATAGTTGCAGGGGCTGACCACAGCCGCCCCCGTAGGGAACGGTCTTGACCGTTCCCTACGGGGGCGGCAGCTCCTCCAGGTGGGCTGCCGTTTTTTCCCAGTCGGCATAAAGGGACTCAATCTGAAGGCGGGCTGCCTGCAGTTCATCCATTACGGTCCGTGCTTCCGCAAAACGTTCATAGATGGACGGGTCGGCTAGCTGCTCCTCCAGCAGGCTGGCTCTTCTTTCCTCTTGCTGGATTTTTTCTTCCATGGCTTCAAGGTGTCGCTGCAATTCACGGCGGTGGCGCCGGGCAAGCAGTACCGCATACTTGTCTTTATCCTGCTGCTGTCGCTGTTGCTGTGCAAGGCGAATCGCTTTTTCCCCGTCTGCCGCCTGGGCCTTTCCCCTTATTCCCGTCTGCTCTGCGGGGAGGCAAACCGTAACCGGCCCGGCAGCATCCTCTTTTTCTTTAGCTTTCATTTCACGGTATTCCGGATAGCCGCCTTGGTAGCGACGTACCATTCCATCCCGGACCTCCATGATGCTGCCGCCAATTTGCTCAATGAAATAACGGTCATGGGAGACCACAAGCATGGTACCTGGATATGCAGCAAGGGTCGTCTCCAGCTCTTCCACACCCCGGATATCTAAGTGATTTGTGGGTTCGTCCATAATTAAAAAATTGCCTTCCACCAAGCCTATTTTGGCCAGGGCCAGGCGGCTGATTTCACCACCGCTTAGTTCCCCTATTCTTTTGAACACATCTTCACCATGAAAAAGATACCTGCCCAAGTAGTTCCGTGCTTCTGGCTCATGCATGGGGGAGACATTCATGATCTCAGACAGAGGAGTGCTGTTGCGATCCAGCCGGCGTTGTTCCTGATCAAAGTAAGCTAGGCGGACGGACGGACCAAGCCGCAAAGAACCTGTGGTAGGGGCTTCTTCCCCAGTGATCATACGCAGGAGGGTGGTTTTACCGGCACCGTTGGGACCAACCAGGGCCACGCGGTCGCCCCATTGCAGTTCCAGGTTAACACCAGTTAAAACCTGCTTGTCACCGTAGGCTTTGGAGACGTTTTCCAACGCCGCCGCCAACCTGCCGCTGCGGCCGGCAAAACCCAATTTTATTTTGATTTCCTGTTTATGACTGATTCCTTCCAGGGGCGCCATCTTTTCCAGGCGCTTTTCCCGGCTGCGGGCCTGCCGCTTTGTACGCGCATCAGCAGTGGCATTAAGGATAAAAGCCTTTTCTTTCTCCAGAATAACCTGTTGTTTACGGTAAACTTTAAGGGCGGTCTTTTCTTCATGGTGAAGTTGGGTTTGAAAGGCGCTGTAGTTGCCACGGTACATGCGGGCAACGCCCTTTTCCAGCAAAACCATATGGGTCGACACCCGGTCAAGAAAATAGCGGTCATGAGAAACAACCAGAATGGCGCCACGCCAGGCGTTCAGGCAGCTTTCCAGCCATTCCACCGCTTCCACGTCCAAGTTATTGGTAGGCTCGTCCAGCAGGAGCAGTTCCGGCTGCTGCAGCAGCAGGGAGGCTAGTTGAGCCCGTGTCTTCTCTCCGCCGCTGAAGCTGCTAACGGATCGCTCCAGGTCTCCTTCTGTGAAACCGAGACCACGGGCCACGGCCCACAGGCGGTACTCCAGGTCATAACCACCCTTCTCTTCAAAAAGGTGGGACAATTTCCCGTAGCGTTCTATTAAGGCTGCAAGACGGGGGGAATCGTATTCCTGCCGGGCGGCTGCGGACATCTCCCCCTCCAGGGAAGCAATCTCCTTTTTCAGGGCAAGAAGCTCTCCCATACTCTCTTGCAGAAAGGACCGCAGTATAGCCTTGCTGGAGAATTCCGGCTTTTGGCTCAGGTATCCTATTTTTACTTCACGGAAAAGCTGCAGATGACCTCTGTCAGCTGTTTCCCCACCCGTAATAATCTTGAGCAGGGTGCTTTTACCGGCCCCGTTTATCCCCACCAGGCCCGCCCTTTCGCCGCGGCCCAGCTGCAGGGAGATTCCGCGCAGCACCGCTTTTTCTCCGTAAAACTTATGGATGTTGTGCAACTGCATTAAAATCATTA
>DMPF01000227.1 GCA_003456095.1 Bacillota bacterium | reverse complement strand
TTGGGGTCAATCTGAGCTTATGGGCAGTTATGTTTTTCACATTCCCTTTATACTCAAGCTTGCTGTGGGGTAAAGACTTTTTTCCGTTGCTTTAAAAGTGCCTATTTACAGTTGTTTTCAAACATCGCAATTGGCTCGTTACGGTAACCGGTTTAAAAGGCAAGGCTCCGCGAGAAATACTACTTGAAGAAATGGAGCCGGAACTTGAAAAAATGTACAACGATATGGTGAATAAGCTGTTTTAGTTTATACAGGGCCTATGCCCTTGGGATAGCACAGTTATAGTATATTAATAAGACTTTTTTGCTGTTGTGTTTAGTAAAGTCACGCTAGGCACATCCCGTGCCGCACGCCATACTTTTCCAGGTTTACGCTTTCTGTACATGCCTGTATTTCCAGCCCGGTGGCCCGGGCAATGGTGCTGAGGTTGCGCATCAGCAATGCGAGCTTCTCCCTGTTTCCTGCGGCGGCGATATCCTCGCCGGTGAGCTTGTTGAGCTGCGCAAAATTCCTTAACTTGCTGTTCCCATGGATGTTGAGAAAGCTGATCGTTACCCTTTGGGTGTAATTCTCCAGCATGAAAGCAAGACGGGCAAAACGTTGGATATGGTACTCAATGGAGTTGTGGCTGCTGATAATGATGGGGTCGTAGCGCCAGACAACCCTCGCCGGGCCGATTTTTCGCTCAGCCTTTTGAAAACGTCCGTCCTTTCACTGAGGATGGGCAGATGGGGTTCGAAGCAGAGGGGATAATCATTTAGCGTATACTGAAAATAATACCTGTAGCCCCGCTTATCCAGCGGCTCCAGGTTTTTTAAAAAGGGGGCCGGGTATTTGGACCAGAAAACAAAACAATCCACGTCTTCGGGCATAAGGCTGATTATTTTCTGTTGTTTTACCCCCGTAGAGTTATTCTGCAGGAAATAACCCGCCCTGATCCTGTTCATAAACCAGTCCCCAAAAAATGCGGGTATGTCCGTGCGGCGGCTCGCGCTGATGATCATAGCCGGGGCATGTCCCCTTTCCAGGGATTTTTCTTATATATACTATGTGCGGATCGTGAATAGATGCATGTTTTTAAACGCTGCGCTGTTTATTTTAACGAGGAGAGGCAAAGTTTGAGCTTGTCGCAGAGCTGACCTGAGTGTTCCTGCGTTGCTCCAGGGGGATATATGCCTGATGCGCTGAAACGGACTTGTAAGCCGGCCGGATAATCCTGCTGGTATTAACCAGTTCTTCCATACGGTGGGCTGACCACCCGGCAATACGGGCAATGGCAAACAAGGGTGTATATAATTGCAGCGGCAGATCCAGCATGTTGTAGACAAAGCCGCTGTAAAAGTCAACATTGGCGCTGACGCCTTTATAGATGCGACGTTTCTCCCCGATTATTTCAGGTCCCAGTCTTTCCACCAGGGAGTAGAGCTGGAATTCTTCCATGCGGTTCTTCTCCTTGGAAAGGCTTTCCACGAACTTCTTAAAAACATTGGCTCGGGGATCGGAGAGTGAGTAGATGGCATGTCCCATACCATAAATCAACCCCGCGCAATCAAACGCCTCTTTGTTCAGCAGCCGCGTGAGATAGTCTGCCACACTGGACTCATTAGTCCAATCGGCAATATTCGCCTTCATATCCTCAAACATATGCACGACCTTGATATTGGCGCCGCCGTGTTTGGGACCTTTAAGTGAACCGATAGCCGCGGCGATAGCTGAATAGGTGTCCGTTCCCGAGGATGTTACCACGTGCGTGGTAAAGGTGGAATTATTTCCGCCGCCATGCTCAGCGTGCAGGATAAGGGCCACATCGAGAATCTTTGCTTCCAGCGGCGTATACTGGCTGTCCGGCCGCAGTATGTATAGGATATTCTCCGCCGTGGACAGCTCAGGCGCCGGGGGATGAATAAAGAGGCTCTTGTTGTCATGGTAATGGCAGTAGGCTTGGTATCCGTACACGGACAGCAGGGGGAACAAGGCTAAAAGTTGCAGCGACTGGCGCAATACATTGGGCAGGGAAATGTCATCGGCATAATCATCGTAGGAATACATAGTCAAAACGCTGCGGGCAAGGGTATTCATCATATCCTGGCTGGGGGCCTTCATGATAATGTCGCGGACGAAGTTTGTGGGCAGTGTACGGTAATTGGCCAGGATGCGGGTAAACCTGCTCAACTCCTCTGGGCCGGGCAGTTGGCCAAACAACAATAAAAAGACCACCTCTTCAAAGCCGAAGCGATCTTCCATGATGAATCTTTCCACCATTTCTTCCACGTCGATGCCCCTGTAGTAAAATTTACCTTCGCAGGGGTGTTCTTTCCCATTGATAATTTTTGAGGAAATGATTTCAGATATTTCAGTCAATCCAGTTAGCACACCTTTGCCGTTTATATCGCGCAGTCCCCTTTTTACGTCATATTTATCGTAAAGGGCAGGATCAATCGTGCTATTCTGTTCACAAAGAGCGGCAAGCTCCAAAATCTCAGGCGTTACCTGGGAAAACTGGTTAACCATAAGTGCGTTCACGCCTTTCATCGTTTCAATTATATCGTTATTATAATTATAGCATGTGAATCTGTCCCGGGGCAAAAGTTTTTGCTAAATTCCAAATTCAGTTATATGGTGTTAGGGGGGGCGGGATTATTGACACACAGCCAGATCCCAAAATGTTGTAAAATATTGGGCTAAGCAAGCACGATCTTCATCAGCAGCGCCATCAACACTGCCGACCCTGCGGTTATTGTCAAGCGGCCCAGGGTTGTCTTTGTGTCCAAAAGCATTACGGCAGCGCTGATACTGATTAACATGATGGTAAAGTGCCAGTGTGGCGTAAACAGCAGAAAGACTATAATGGACCCATAAAATG
>DMPF01000007.1 GCA_003456095.1 Bacillota bacterium | reverse complement strand
CGCAGGCGCTGACCGCCGCCTGTGAACGGCTTACGGCCCGCGGTCCGGAATTGGCCCCCGCCTTTGCGTTGATCCTGCAGCAGATGGCCGCGCCGGGAGTGGAGTTAATTGCCGGCGCAACTACCGACCCCCATTTCGGAACCGTGCTGATGCTGGGCACAGGTGGTATTTACGCGGAGTTGTTCCGGGATGCCGTATTCCGCCTGCCGCCGCTGGAAACTGCCGCTGCGCATGAAATGATTGCCGCGTTGCGCAGCTATCCCCTGTTGAACGGCTATCGGGGCAGCGCGAAATGTGATTTGGCGGCCCTGCTGGATCTGCTGCTGCGCCTCTCTGCTCTGGTGTCTGCCGCCTCGGAGATCTCCGAATTGGAGATCAATCCCCTTGTCGTTTATCCCCGGGGCCTGCTGGCGCTGGACGCGCGCATAATCTTAAAATAACTTCACAAAACGGATGGCTCTATACCGGTGATATGGTGAGAGAGGACGAAGACGGGTTCATCTTTATCGTCCTAAGTCCGTAGACTTTATCAGTGATGAAGATATGCCCAGGACGGCGACGGGCAAAATCCTGCACCGTATTCTCAGGGAAAAATACGGCAGCAGGAGCGAGGCCAACGGATAAGGAGAATGCCATGCCGGTTGAACTCCCGGGAGACGAGGAGAATCACAACGATAAAAGAGAGCAGATCGGCCAGGGGCGTGGCCAGCCAGAAACCGGTAAGCCCGTAATAGCGGGGCATCAAGAGTATAAAGGGAATGTATAGGATAAACTGCCGCATCAGGGCAAGAAACAGGGATGTTGTCCCCTTGCCGATACCCTGGAAGAAGACAACAGCCATGGTATGCATGCCAATCAGCGGATAGGTGAGCACCATGATGCGCACTGCGTCCATGCCGACTTTGATCAGTTCATCCTCGCCCGTAAAGAAACGCAGAAAGAATTCGGGAAAAAGATACAGGGCGATCCCGGCCGCGGTTACAAGCACCGTGGCCGCGACGCTTCCCTTGAAAACAGCTTCCCCGATCCGTTCCATCTTTTTAGCGCCGAAATTAAATCCTACGATGGGAAGCACGCCCTGGGCGATCCCGATCACGGGCATAAAGGCGAACATCTGGAAGCGGACAAGCAGTCCCATCACGGCTATGGGAGCGTAACCATAAAGGTCGCCCAGGATGCGATTGACGATGACCAGGGATACGTTGATGGCAACCTGGTTCAACAGGGAAGGGAGCCCCACCCTGTATATATCCAGGATGATACGGCCGCAGGGGCGCAGATGGGCCAGGCGAACCTTAAGGGAACTCTTCCTGCCGTAAAAATAACTGAGCAGCATCACCACCCCCACAATCTTGGCCAGGATGGTGGCCACGGCGGCACCGCGAATACCCATGCCCAGGGTGAAGATAAAGACGGGATCCAGAATAATGTTGGTAACGGCAGAGATCACCATCACCTTCATGGGCAGGATGGCATTACCCTCGGCGCGGACGACGTGATTGAGGATCATGATCAGCATGATTAATCCGGCGCCACCGATGATGATGGACATGTATTCCTTTGTGGGAGCCATAATTTCAGGTGTTGTGCCGAAGAGAACGAGCAATGGTTCGAGAAAAATCAGGCCGGCGATTGCCGCAAACAAACCAAACAAGATTGAAAGTATGATTGACTGCCCGGCGGCACTAACGGCGTCCCGGTAACGACCCGCTCCCAGGGAGCGGGAGATAAAGGAGCCGGCTCCGATACCCGTACCCACCGCCAACGCCCCGAAAAGCATCTGAATGGGGAAGGATATAGAGAGAGCGGCAATGGCCTCCCCGCCCAGCCTTCCCACGAAGATGGTGTCGACAATATTGTAAGAGGCCATTACGGCCATGGCAAAGGTGGCAGGCATGGAAAAACGGATGAGCAAGCTGGTAATCTTATCTGTTCCCATCTCCGCGCTGTGGTTCTGCTTAGGAGGAATGATGTCGCCGACTGCGATCTGACTGGCTAACTGCACCTTCGAGTGCTTCTCCACCATGCTCCCATTCCCCTCACAAAATTCACAGGCTTCCCTTGTTAAGGTATATCCTAAAAAAGCGCTTTTGTCTACCAAAAATTATGAATGGAGACTATGATAATCACAATTATGGTAATCTGTGATTGACATGGCAAGGGGGTAGCTATATAATGAATGTTAACCAAATGCTATATATGGGTTAACAATGGAGGTGTGTTCATTGACTTATCAGGGTTTCTTTGTAACAGGTACTGATACTAACGTGGGGAAGACCGTTATTACTGCAGGCTTGTTGGGGGCATTGCGCAGGCGAAACATTGATATCATTGCGATCAAGCCATTGCAAAGCGGAGGGATATTGGATGCGGCATTTTATTGTGCTGTAACGCCACTGCCTTATCGGCCGGAGGAGCTAACCCACATTTGTTTGGATCTGGCTGTTGCTCCTGCGTTGGCGGCAAAGGAAGAAGGCGTTGAGATTGATATGGCGAAAGTAATGGCTCATTTTCATAGCTTGGCCAATAAGCATCGGATGGTTTTAGTGGAGGGGGCCGGCGGTATGGTAGTTCCGCTGGCAGGGACGCAATATACGGTAGCTGATATGGCAAGGGAGATCGGCCTGCCTTTATTGATTGTGGCAAGACCTACTTTGGGCACGATTAATCATACCTGTCTGACAGTAGCTTATGCCAGGGCTATGGGGATCTCTGTCGCCGGGGTCATTATCAGCGATTATCCCCATGAAAATCCTGGGTTAGCGGAACGCACCAACCCGCAATATATTGAAGAAATGGCTCAGGTGCCGGTCTTCGGCCTTGTTCCCCATGTTAAGGACTTAATCAGCGAAGGGGCAGTGCAGCTGGTGCCGGGTGAATTGGTTTCATTAGTGGAAAAACATGTAGATCTTGACAAATTGCTTGCAGCGGCTGATTTACCCAGGATAAAAAAAGTGTCAAATGATTAATGATTACCGGCAGTTAGCACAGTGGGATAAGGAGTTTGTTTGGCATCCTTTTACCCAGATGCAAATGTGGAACAGCGCCGAACCGGTTATTATTGAGCGCGGAGAAGGCCCCTACCTGTTCGATGTAACAGGCAGAAAATTCCTTGATGGGATATCTTCCCTCTGGGTTAATGTGCATGGGCACAGGCATCCATTTTTGAATGCGGCAATTGTCCAG
>DMPF01000038.1 GCA_003456095.1 Bacillota bacterium | reverse complement strand
ACAGCATAGGCACAGGAGGTTTAGCATAATGCGATTTGTCGTTGAGGACAGGGTATTTGACATACTGGATGATTGGTGTTTTGGCATAGTTGTGGCCAGAGGAATCGACAATATGAAAAAATTGGACGGTATTAAGGAAATGCTGGACAACAGCATCAGTACAATAATGGCAGAGATGGGCGAGGCAAAAATCAAGGAGCACCCCAAGATCACGCCTTATCGCCAAGCCTTTGTGCGGCTTGGTTTTAACCCGAACAAGTTTGCTCCTTCCGTAGAGGCGCTGATCAGCAGAATTCTCAAAGGGGGACAGCTGCCCAGCATCAATAATATCGTGGATCTGACCAATGCCGTATCGCTCGAATATGTTCTGCCCATCGGGGCGCACGATCTGGACCTGGCAATAGATGATCTTGCTGTGCGCTTCTCCGCGGACGGCGACAGTTTTATCCCCTTCGGCACCGCGACGGCCGAATCCCCCGAACCCGGTGAACTGGTGTATGCCAGTGGCAGTGACATCAAAACGCGCCGGTGGATCTGGCGGCAGAGTGAGCAGGGCAAGATAACCGAAACGAGCCGCAACGTCTTTTTCCCCATTGACGGCTTCAGCGGTGAGAACAGCGCTGCCGTAACGCGGGCCCGCGACGAGCTGGCAGAGAGATTGGAATATTTTTTCAAATGTACTGTCAAGGTTGGGTTTGTGGACAGGCACAACCGGTCTATCCCGCTGGATTAAGGGAGAGAGCGCCAGCTTATGCGCGCCGGTTTGCGGATTGGCATGCGATAATAGCGGGAATCGGGGTATCCCAGCATCATAGCGTAATAATGCGGGCGGTCTTCTGTTATCCCTAAATGTTCCCGGGCCGGCGGCCAGGAAAGCATGGCATGCTGCAGTAGGCCCGCCCAACAGGTCCCGAGCCCCAGCGCAGGCGCATACAGTTCCAGATAGGAGAGGGCCAGGGAAAGATCCACCAGGCCAAAACGCGTTTTACGCGGAGCAGAAACAAATATTAGAACGGGTGCGTCCCACAAAATGGTATCTTTTCCCGCTTCCCATCCAGCCAGCACAAGCGGCAGAAAAGAAGGGCCCGACGCCGCGGGGCCTTTTGCCAGCTCGTGACGAATCCAGTCAATTGCCAAACTAGCCAGCGATTTAATACTGTTCCGATCCGTAAAGACCTGCCATTCCAGCAGCTGCAGGTTGCCCGCATTGGGCGCAAAAGCAGCGATTCCGATTAATTCCTCGATCTTTTCCTTTTCCACCGTCCTCTTTTGAAAACGGCGGATCGAGCGTCTTGCGCGCAGGAATTGCCGGGCTTGCTCTTTATTGACGGCAAACGCATCATCGATTATCGGACAATCATCCATGTTCAGCAGGGTATGCCTTAAGGCACCATGGGAACATACGGCAATACAGTGGCCGCAGGCGATGCATCCCCGTTCACCGCCGGGGATCATGCCTGGATAACCATTTTCACCCTGAAATTGGATAAGGTCAAACGGACATTCTTTTACACAGGCACCGTCCATTGTGCATAGATGCTCGTCAATAAAGATCGAGGTCATAATGCTTTCCCCCTCAAAAGCGCTATTTCCGCTCTGTCTACTTTCGCACTTGCAGTTTCTTCACAGCCTTTTCCAGTCCTTCCACGGTAAGCTCAAACATGGGGAAGACTTCGCGGATCATATTGATGGTGTAGGTGCCTTCCGTGCGGTCCCAGTAAGCAGCGGGAATGGGGTTCAGCCAGACCGCGTGGCTGAAATGACTGGCAATGCGACGCAACCAGGTAATTCCCGGCTCATCATTGTTGTAATACCAGTCGATGGAGCCGCCGGGCATGATCAGCTCGCTGGGAGCCATACTGGCATCTCCCAGGAAAATTGCCTTGTAGTCCGGTCCCAGCGTGCGCAGGAAATCCTCCGTGCGCAGCGCACTGTCTATACGGCAAGCCGAATTAAGATAGATATGCTGGTAGATGCAATTGTGAAAATAGAAGAAGCGCAGGTCCTTAAAATGGCTGGAGCGGTGCAGAGCTGTAAAGAGCCGGCTGCAGATGCGCATATGGGGGACCATGGAACCGCCCGAGTCCATAATGAGGACGACTTTGACCGTGTTTTTGCGGCTCCGTTCCCAGGCCAGATGGAGCAGGCCGCCCTTATCCGCTGTTTCCTGAATCGTTTCGTCCAGGTCCAGTTCTTCCTTGGGGCCTTCCACCTTGCTGCTGAGCTGCCGAAGCCTGCGCAGGGCCAGCTCAAATTGCCTGACCCCGATGGTCTCATCCGTGCGAAAGGTCCGGAAATTTCGTTCCGCCGCCACCTTGACGGCCGATTTGTTCACCGATTCGCCGCCGATACGCACCCCTGCGGGATGATAGCCGGAATGACCAAAGGGGGCTGTTCCCCCCGTGCCGATCCATTTCCCCCCGCCGTGATGTTCCCCCTGCTGTTCCCGCAGCCGTTCTTCCAGCTGGCGTTTGAGCTCTTCTAAGTCCCAGTTTTCGAACTGCTTGCGTTCCGCCAAGGAGATAAGGCGGGGCGGCAGAGCCTTTTCCAGCCACTGCAATACTTTTTCCGTCAGCTCCAGCGGTGTTTCAACACCTTTAAAGTAGCCGGCAAAGGCCAGGTCGTAACGGTCATAGAAGGTTTCACTTTTCACCAGCACGGCCCTTGCCAAGTGGTAAAAGGCAGAGAGACTGGAGAGGGCCATCCCCCGTCCCAGGGCATCCATCAGCATCATCCATTCCGTGATGGATACGGGCACGCCATGGGCTTTTAGCAGATAAAAAAAGTTGATAAACATCGCTTCCGTGATCCTTTCTTACCAGTTACGCAGTATTCCCGGCCCTGAGCTTCTTTTTGGTGTCTCCGGATGCTGCAGGCGCTGCAGAACAGCGTTAAAATCCTGATCTTTCTTGATGAGTACACCAAGGAAAGGAAGCTCCTTGGCGATTTTTTCCGGGCTGATCCCCCCCACTACCAGTGCCTGTACCCAATCCAACAGCTCACTGGTGCTTGGTTTTTTCTGCAGCCCGCCGATACTGCGTATCCAGTAGAAGGCTGCCATGGCCTCTTCCAGTAATTTTTGCTGCAGGTCGGGATGGTGTACGCGCACAATCCTTGCCATCATGGCAGCGTCGGGAAAAGCGATGTAATGAAAGATACAGCGCCGCAGAAACGCGTCAGGCAGTTCTTTCTCCGCGTTGCTCGTGATAATCACGATGGGTCGGTGCTTTGCCCGTACCGTTTCTCCCGTCTCGGGGATGTCGAAGGTCATGATATCCAGTTCCCAGAGCAGGTCGTTGGGAAACTCTATATCCGCCTTGTCGATCTCGTCGATGAGCAGGACTACCTGCTTTTCAGAAAGAAAGGCATCGCCGAATTTCCCCATTTTAATGTAATGACTTATATCAGATACATCATGGTCACCAAACTGGCTGTCATAAAGGCGCTGTACCGTATCATAGATATAGAGCCCGTCCTTGGCTTTGGTCGTTGATTTGATGTTCCAGATCAGCAGTTCCTTTTCCAGCCCGTCCGCAATGCTACGGGCCAGCATGGTTTTACCCGTTCCCGGTTCGCCTTTGATCAGCAAAGGTCTTCCCAGCGCCACCGCCACGTTTATGCTGTTCTGCAGTTCCTCCGAAGCAATATAGTCCTCTGTCCCACAAAAAAATGCGTTACGCCCTTGCAAACTAACAACCTCCTACGCTTCCTTTATCATTATTGTCTTCATTATAACATTACCTTCCACTTTTTTGCACATTCAATAATATTTTATTGTGTCCCCATTAAAATGGAAAACCCGCTCCTACGCTAAAGAAGCGGGTTTTCCTGTTCATACCTTATAACCGGCGCCCGCAGGCAACGAAAATCGCTCGTTAGGCTTTGTTCCACTGCTGCCAACTATGCCAGGGAAGGACAGCCGCTTTCTCCGGGCACACTTCCGCACAGATGCCACAGTTCTCGCAGTAAAACTCCTCGATGACCGCAATATCATCGCTGCCGACAGCAATACACTTGCCGGGGCAAGCTTCTTCGCAGATGCCGCAACCAGTACATTTATCCTTAAGAATTTCAGGAATCATGAAGGTTTTTGGATTCACTACCATATATCTACGCCTCCTCCGTTATATTTCATCAGGCTAACTTTCAAATCTGCCCGGAAATCTTTATGCCACATTTATTCCACATAGAAACGGCGCAGACACTGGCCGTCACCTGCGGGTAAAGATTTCAGCGTTTCCCATTTTAGATTGGTACCCAGCGCTTTGTTGATGTCGTCGACGAAAGCATCGATCCAGGCATCACATCCGGGCTGATCTTCCTCTAGAACATTGTAACGCTTGTGCCAATCATAGTAGGGACAGGCATCTGTCTTTACGAATGCCTCGGAATCATCCTTGCCTTCAACAACATAGGAAGTTTCACCCATTACCTGGGCACTGAAGGCAAAGTTATTGGCCAGCTGTTTAGGCAGAGGCTTGCTGGGGTCGATATTTTTAATGTATCCCGGGGAGGTGTCATGGCCCACAATAGTCCAGTATCTCTTTACGAACTCCATGGGATCCATTTCAGGACACAACTCCAGGGCTGCCTGGCGCATTTCAAAATGGCAGGCCCGGCAGATCTGAACCAACATCTTGAATCTTTTTTCCATTGGGATATCGCTCATATTTAGCACTCCTTTATTTGGATTAATCAGAATTAAGCGTCAATCTCCAGGGCTGCGCGGAATCCTTCGTTAACAGCGTTGCTGCCGCGGCGGGGCTTGTAAGCATCGCCGATGAAGCGGTACTTGATGCCCGATTTTTCCAGCGCGTCAACAAGTTGGCGGTTGGATTCGGGCTTGGCAGCGACAACTGTATCGGCAGGAATGGTCACTTCGCCCTCCGGGGTTTTTACGACGACCCCTGCGTCCGTAACCGCTACCGGAACGGATCTCGATACTTCCTGGACATTGCCTTCCTTGAGCTTCTTGCGCACTCTCCAAACATAGGAGGGGTTAATGTCGGTACCAAATTTCTTCGCTACACCCACGATCGTAATCTCATGCCCACCCTTAACGACAAGGTGCTGGGCGATAGACATCGCTACACCCATATCGCCGAGGAGGACAACCTTCTTGCCGACGGCTACTTTGCCTTCCATTACATCATAACCATCAACGATCTTTTCCGCGCCGGGGATATTTGGCTTCTTGTTAGCAGCACCGGTGGCCACGATCACGTAATCCGGTTTCATGGCATTAATGTCCGCTGCGGTTACTTCTTTGCCAAACTGGACTTTTGCGCCAGACTTATCCACCTGTGCTTTGAGATGGTTAACAAGACGCATGAACTCATCATCACCAAAGGGCCCGCAGGAGGCGATACGCAGCTGGCCGCCAACATCGTTACTTTTTTCCATCAGGGTTACATCATGACCCTTTTTCGCCGCCACATAAGCTGCTTGCATCCCGGCTACACCTGCGCCGGCAATGAGCACCTTCTTCGGGCTGGCAACCTTGTCAAAACCGTAGTAACCAAAGCCCTCTTCCCTTTCGTGGCCGATCCACGGGTTCACCATACAGGTAACAGGCACATCACGGAACAACCTGGCCAGGCAGATATTGCATGCCATACAGGGGACGATATCTTCCTGGCGATCTTCGGCAATCTTGTTCGGCAAAGCCGGGTCGGACATCATGGGACGGCACATTTCCCACATATCCAGGTTGCCTTCAGCAATTGCCTTCTCCGGAAACTCGGGGATGAACAAGCGGTAAGCCATGGTCACGGGCACTTTGACATTCTTCTTCACTCGTTCTGCCAGGTATAGCCAGTTGCCCATGGGCACGTCCCGGGAGATAACTGAAACGGCTGATTCCTGCCAACCCGCAGTAATGCTGAGGAAGTCAATTCCGCAGGCTTCGGCGATTTTCATGGTCTCCACGGACTCTTCCGGTTTGTTACCACCGCGATCATGCAGCAGTTCGTCGGTAACAAGGCGAATTCCCAAGGCAATGTCAGGACCTACTTCCTTGCGAATGCCCTCAAGAATCTCTACCATGAAGCGGCAGCGGCCTCTGATGTCCCCGCCGTACTCATCAGTACGCTTGTTTGTGTATGAAGAAATAAAATTGGATACAAGGTACCCCACGATCCCGGAGACCTCGATCATTTGGAAACCGGCTTCCACAGCGCGGCGGGCACCGTCAATATGTTCCCGGATGGTTTCTTTGATCTTCTCCTTGCTCATCTCCTGCGGAGGGCGGAAACGGGGTAGTTTTTGGGGAACAACGGACGGGCCAACGGTGTAGTCCAGTTCCACGCCGCCGACACGGCCGCAGTGCATAAGTTGCAGCATGGCAATGGCATTATTCGCTTTAATTACATCGGCAATTTTCTTAAGGCCGGGGATGAATTTGTCATCCCAGATACCCATCATACCCACGTAGCCTTTACCTTCGCCTTTTGGATCGGTATAAGCACCCTGGGTGGTTACAATGGCAGCACCACCCCTCGCCTGTGCTTCCATGTAGGCAACTTCTCTGTTTGTTACAAAACCATTCTCACAGTTGAAGTTGTCTTCAGTGGAAGCGTATTTAATTCTGTTTTTACAGGTAAATTTACCAATCTTAATCGGACTGAAGATATGTGGATACTTTTGTTCTCCTGGACGCATAAACACTCCTCCTCCAAATTAATATAACTCTTACTTC
>DMPF01000206.1 GCA_003456095.1 Bacillota bacterium | reverse complement strand
AATATAAGTTGCCGTCCTGCAGATGACCGGATAATCATTACCCCCAGCGGTATACCATACAGTAACCTCCAATATGTTGATATGGCTGTGGTTGACCTTCAAGGAAGGGTTAAAGAAAGCCGCTGGAAACCATCCACTGAACTGCCGTTACACCTTGCTGTTTACCGGGCCCGGGAGGATATCAGGTCGATTATTCATGTACACAGCGTTTACGCTGCTGCCTTTGCCGTGACACGGCAGGAAATTCCTGTTGCCTTGGAGGAGATGGCTCAATTAATCGGAAAAGAAGTGCCGCTAACTGCTTACGCTCTGCCGGGCAGCACTGCGCTTGGTGAAAATGCCGTTTTAGCATTGGGTGAAAAAGGTTATGCCGTCCTACTTGCTTCCCATGGCCTTGTTGCCACAGGAGAACATTTAAATGAAGCGCTGCTGCGCTGCCTGGTCATAGAACGAAGCGCCCGCATTCAAATCTATGCCCGTTTGATTGGTGCACCTGTTCTGCTGGAAGATAATGAGATTGCATTTTTACGCGATAAGTATATAAATTCCTACGGTCAGCCTCGATAAGCGCAATTAATACCGGGGAGGATAATCTGTAATGCCAAAAATTCTCATCAGACCCGGCTTCATCCTTTCTGGAGGAGATAACTGGGAGGTGATAAGAGATAACGAAATACTTGTCGAGGACGGGATCATTGTATATATTGGGCGTCGCCGCGACTATGTTGTTGGCGAGATTGACAGAATTATTGATGGTAAAAACCAACTGGTCATGCCGGGGTTGATTAATACTCATACCCATGCAGCCATGGCCCTTTTCCGCAGTTTTGCAGATGATATGCCCCTTATGGAGTGGCTTGAAAAAAAAATCTGGCCTGCCGAAGAACGTCTGAAAAAAGAGGATATCTATTGGGGAACAATGTTGGCTATAAGCGAGATGATCCGGGGTGGTACAACTTGCTTTGCCGATATGTACTTTCATATGGATGATGTAGCCCGTGCCTGTCTGGAGAGCGGGATCCGGGCTTCATTGGCCCAGGGGCTTATTGGTATTGACTCTGAAAAAGGAACCGCAGGGTTGAAACAGAGCAAAAGTTTAATATCAAGCTGGCATAGAGCCGGAGAGGGCCGCTTAACGATAATGTTGGGTCCTCATGCTCCCTACACCTGCCCGCCACGTTATCTGCAAGACGTAATGTCAATCGCTGCCGACCTGAAAGTGCCTTTGCATATCCATCTGGCAGAAACAAGGGATGAGGTAAGAGAATGTCTGGAAAAATGGGGTAAAAGGCCAGTAGAGTTAATGGATAGTATCGGCCTTTTTGCGCACCGGGTGCTGGCTGCTCATTGCGTGCATCTCAGTGAAAGGGAAATAAAGATACTTGCGGAGAAACAGGTTTTCATTGCCCATAACCCGGGGAGTAATCTTAAATTGGGTTCAGGCATTGCACCACTAATGAATCTGTTGGCTGCCGGAGCACATGTTTCGTTAGGAACTGACGGTGCGGCTAGCAATAACAATCTGGATATGTTGGAAGAATTACGCTTGGCTGCCTTGCTGGCAAAAGGTTTCCATGAAGATCCCACAGTAATACCGGCCCGAAAGGCGCTTCAACTGGCTACCACAAACGGAGCACAGGCCCTATTCCTTGAAGCAGGTTTGGGTACATTAACAGAAGAGGCACCGGCAGATCTCATTATGCTTGATCTGTTAAAACCTCACCTTAATCCACATCACGATCTCTGTGCGCACCTGGTTTATGCTGCTTCCGCTGCAGATGTGGAGTTAGTCATGGTTAAAGGAAAACTGCTGATGGAGAAGCGTGAACTTTTAACCATTGATGAGGAAATGGTGCTGTACGAAGCCAACAGGCGTGCAGAACGCTTGACACGATAAGTGTGTTGTAACAGATTTGACCATGCGGAGGTTAAGCATTGATAATTTTATTGACAAATGATGATGGAATACACGCAGAGGGTATTCATGCTTTAGGAGATGCGCTACTGCAGAATGAAGATAATCGAATTTTTATAGCCGCTCCGGATCGGGAACGGAGCGCCACCGGTCATGCCATTACCATGCATCGTCCCCTGAGAGCAGAAACGGTGAAATTCTTACACAACAACAGTCTCAAAGGTTGGTCCATAAACGGCACTCCTGCTGATTGCGTTAAACTGGCAATCGAATACTTGCTACCCCAAAAACCGGATCTGGTTATCTCCGGGATCAACCATGGCGCCAACCTGGGTACGGACGTGCTCTATTCCGGAACAGTTTCAGCGGCAATCGAAGCCACCATTCTAGGGATTCCCGCAATTGCCGTTTCTCTGACCGCATACGAGAATCCTGATTTTCGTTTTTCCGCCAACTTTATGCTGCGTCTCTTAAAGGTGCTTGAGGGGCAGGATCTTCCGGAAAAAACCCTGTTGAATATCAACGTGCCAGGTGTAGTACGACGGGAGATTGCTGGTGTAGCCATTACCTATCTGGGACTGCGGCGCTACCGCAATGCTTTTCAGAAAAGGATTGATCCGCGGGGACGGAGTTATTTTTGGATGGCCGGTGAGCTTGATGATACTGAAGATGAAGAGGAGGGCAGCGACGGCTACGCAATAAGCCGGTGTAACATTTCCATTACCCCAGTACATTTCGATTTAACAAATCACATGCTGATCGAACAATTAAAAAAAATTGATTGGGAAATCTGATTATGTTGAAAAATGGAAGACCAAAAGATAATATGTCATAACTGGTAAATATAGTATTTCCTGGGAAATACGGCTTAATACTTTTCACTCACGTACCAGACCAGCAGCACACCAAACAGTAGAGCAACCACCACGCCGCTATTAATGACCTGGGGGAGAAGGGTACGTGCGGAACCGAGAATAAGGCCGGCAAAAAGAAAGGAAAGAAAATCCTGGTATAGATGATAATATCTTTCCATCTACCGGGCCAATAAAAATACTCCTAATGCCCCGCCTATTCCCCTTCTGAAAAGCCA
>DMPF01000195.1 GCA_003456095.1 Bacillota bacterium | reverse complement strand
CTGCAAAACCTTTTAAAAGAACAGGTTCCCTTGTCCGGCTTAAGCACAATTCTGGAGGCATTGGCCGATTTTGCTCCCGTCAGCAAAGATCCCGATGCCTTGACGGAACATGTGCGCCAGGCTCTCTCCCGCACCATCTGCAGCCGGCTTATGGAAAAAGAGAAAAAACTGCATGCAATTACCCTGACTCCTCTTTTGGAGAAAAAAATTGCGGAATCGTTGCAGCAAACCGTATATGGATCTTTACCCGTGCTCTCCCCGGAGTTATCGCAAAAAATAATCCAAGCAGCCTTGGCCCTGACCGAAAAAAACCGGAATCTTGGCAACAGTCCGGTGATGCTGGTCTCGTCCCGGGTGCGCCTGCCTTTGCGCCGTTTACTGGAGCGCTATGCTCCCGATTTACCGATTCTCTCCTTTAATGAAATAGTGCCCGAGGCGGGAGTGGAGGCAGTGGGGGTGATCGGCGAAAATGAAAGTTAGGAGATATGTTGCGCAAAACATGCAGGAAGGTTTGCTGCGCGTCAAGGAAGAACTTGGTCCGGATGCGGTAATCATTCACAGCCGGAAGGTCCGCCCGAAGGGGATCAGGGGTTTTTTCCTGCCGCCCCGGCTTGAGATCACCGCAGCGCTGGAGTCATACTCCGGGAATGATGGTATAATGGAGAAATTGCTGCTTGCCGAGGTTGAAAAACAGCTGCGGGACGGTATCTCTGAAATCAAGGCCCATATTGACTGTCTGGCTTCCCGCGGGGAATTTCCCCGCGAATATGGAGAGGATGAGAGCAAGGGGTTTATAAACTGGCAAAAAAAACTGGAGCAACAGGAGCTTTTCCCCGCCCTCATTCAGGATCTTCTGGAGGGGATCCGCAGCGGTTTTGCCGGCGAGATTCAATTTTCCGAAGGGATTATCGGGGTGCTTCTGTACAAAAAGATCCGCCGGACGCTTAAGACCGCCCCGGAAAAAGCAGAAGCTGTGCAAGTTTTTGTCGGTCCCACCGGGGTGGGGAAAACAACCACCCTAGCCAAGCTGGCGGCCCGTTATGCGCTCTATCAAGGGGAAAGGGTAGGGATTATCACCATCGATCATTATCGCATCGGGGCGGTAGAACAGCTGCGCACCTATGCGGAGATTGCCGGTCTGCCCCTGCATGTGGTGATGAGCCCGGCAGAATTGGGTACGGCCCTGTCCAAGCTGCAGGGATGCCAGCGCGTCCTAATCGACACGGCGGGGCGGAGTACCTTGAATACGATCCATTTAAAAGAACTTGTCGCCTATATTTCCCGCCTACCCGCTGCCGAGATATTCCTTGTAATCAGCGCAACAACCAAGTCAGGCGATCTGCCCTTAATCGCTGATGGCTTTAAAGGGCTGGGCTACAACCGGCTTATATTCTCCAAACTGGACGAGACAGACAGTTTCGGCATTTTGCTCAACGGCATTCATTGTACCGGGCTGCCGGCCACCTATTTAACTACCGGGCAGAATGTTCCCGAGGATATCTGCCTTGCCGATGTGGATAAGATGTGTGCTTTAATCCTGGGGGAGGAGAAGTGATTATATTGGCGGATCAGGCAGAACGCTTAAGGGCACTTGCCCGGACAAAAGAAGATTGCCTTCTGCAGAAAGTTAATACCGCAGGCTTTCCCCGCGTTATTGCTGTTGTCAGCGGCAAGGGCGGTGTGGGGAAGACCAATCTGGTGGTTAACCTGGCTCTCTCCCTGGGACAGCTGGGCGAAGAAACAATTGTTCTGGATGCCGACGTAGGTCTGGCCAACGTTGATATCCTTATGGGTCTGAGCGCGCCCGCTTCGTTGGCGGATGTGCTGCAGGGCAGGATGGAATTAAAAGAGGTGATACTGCGCGCTCCCTCAAATGTGGCTGTAATACCGGGAGGTTCGGCCCTTTCGGAGGTGTTTAGCCTGGATAACCAGCAAAAAGAGCAGCTACTTGCCCGACTGACCGCCCTTGGGGAAAAAAAGGATGCGCTGCTCCTGGTGGACTGCCCCGCTGGAATATCCCGTAATCTGCTTGCCTTGTTGGGCCTGGCCGGTGAAGTGATTCTGGTCACAACCCCCGAGCCCACAGCCCTTGCTGATGCCTATAGCATGTTGAAGCTCATGCAGCGCCGCCGCCTTTTCCCAAAGATATACCTTGTGGTAAATCTTGTCTCTTCTTCCGGGGAAGGAGAGAGGGTCTTTATGAGGCTCAGGGAAACATGCCGCAGCTTTTTAAATATTGAGCCGGCATTTTTAGGAAGCATCGGGTACGATTATGCCGTAAGAAAGGCGGTGTTGAAGCGCACCCCCTTTCTTATACACTTTCCCCAGTGCGGTGCCGCGCAGGATATTCAACGAATGGCCCGCCGCCTTATCGGCGCGGGGGCGGTGCTCTCCTTTTCCGGGGAAATGGAAGAAAATTTATTAAAACGGCTGCTAGCCTTATGGAGCTGATACCTGTGGATTTAAGAAAAATATTAAGAGCAAATATGCGTCTACTGGTTGTGGATAAAAAAACCAGTTCCAGCTATAAAAGCACTATCCAGGAAATTAATCCGGACAATATCGCCGTCAGCATTCCCATGGGCGATATGCAAAGCCGGCTGCCCAAGGATAGTTCTATGCTGAAATTTCTCGTTTACGCGGATGATGCGGTGATCACTTTCACCGGCTCCGTTGTGGGAAGTAAGGTAGAAGATAAAAATATCCCTCTTTATCTGGTTGCCTGGCCACAGAGCTTTGAACGCTACCAGAGGCGGGAATATTTTCGTCAACCCTGCGTTCTGGATGCCCACTACTGGGTGCTGCCGCCGGCGGGGCGAGAAATGCAATTCTTTGATCCCGATGATCTGTTTTCTTTGGGAGAGCCGTATAAAGCAACAGTGGTGGATATCAGCGGGGGCGGGCTGCGCCTGGCGTCAAAGGCAAAACATGAAGAAGATGATCTGCTGGCCCTCTGCCTGCACCTGCAGAGCAGGAAGGGGAAAAAAGATCTCTGGGTCCAAGGCCGGGTCATCCGCTGCTTTTCTCCTGTGTTGGAGCGGCAGCGGATCTACCAGTACGCTGTGAGCTACTGCGGGATCCAGGAAAAAACAAAAGAAGAGATTATTCGTTTTATTTTTACCTTGATGCGGGGAAAGCTTAAATAAATGACAGGGCGGTTATGGCTTTGAAAGAGCTGATGCTGCAGAAGTACTGGCATACGCGGGATCTCGAAACGCGTAATAACCTTATCCAGGAATACCTCCCCCTGGTCAGGCAACTGGCGGGAAGAATGGCCTATGCCCTGCCTCCGCAGGTTGACGTGGACGATCTTATGGCCAGCGGCGTAATCGGCTTGATGGAAGCGCTGGACCGTTTTAACCCGGAGCTGGAAACGTCCTTTAAAACCTTTGCCACCTGGCGTGTACGCGGCGCCATGCTGGATGAACTGCGCAGGCTCAGCTGGGCGCCCCGCTCCCTTTTTACCCGGCTGCGCGGCTTACAGGCGGCTGAGGAGAAGCTGGGGCATGAATTGGGCCGGGAACCTTCAACCACGGAGTTGGCCCTGGAACTGGGATGGGCGACGGAAGAGGTGGAACTGGTTTACAGCCAGGTAAACTGCCAGTCCCTGATTTCGCTGGAGTCCCTGTTGTTTGCGCCGGCAGTTTCCGCCGTAGAGCAGGAAGACGAATATCTTTCCTGCCAAAGTTCCCACCTTTCTCCGCCGGTGCATCTGGAAAAAAAAGAACAAAGGGAGGTGCTGGCTAATGCCATCGCCGAGCTGCCGGAACGGGAGAAATTAATTTTAGCCCTTTACTATAAAGAAGAGTTGACCCTTAAAGAGATCGGCACCGTGTTAAAAATATCCACACCGCGGGTTTCCCAACTGCATGCACGGGCTCTGTGCCGCATCAGGGAAAAAATTTTAAAGGCGGGATATCTGGAAAAATGAGCACTGCTTATGCTTTCACCATGCTGGGGATAATTGTGCTGATCATCGGGGGTTTGGTCCTTGCCTGCTGGTTTGCCGGGAAAAAGGGGCCTTCGCTTCCTTTGTTTTTACAGCTGCTAAACCTGGAGCAACGCTTTTCCCGCAGCGATACGCGGGTCATGCTCCATGACCTTCGCTACAAAATGGAGGCTGCCATCTCCCGCGTGGATCGCCTGGAACAGGAGCTTCAGCTAATTAAAAGTGCCATGCATGGGCTGACTACCAAAACGGCGCCGCAAGAGCAGGCGGCCATTAAGAATAAAATGGCGGCATTGTTTGCCCTTTATGAAAAAGGATATGGCGCGGAGCAGATCGCCGGCAAATTGAAGATGGGCAGGGGAGAGGTCGAGCTGTTCCTCGCGATGCAAAAAAAACTCCCCGGCAGCGCAGGTATTCGTAGCGCAGGCATCCTGCCTGCTTCGTCCTCTTCGACATCGGCCTCTCCTTCTTCTTCCGTACCTGTGGCCTCTTCATCCTGCAGGCTGGAAGCCTGCGCTACGGTGCCATTCGTACTCTGCAGCGTCCAGAGGAAAAGTGCCGTCAGGCGGGCATCCTCCTCCAGCGCCCCTGCCACACCGTTTCTTGCTTTTGCCTCTTGTGTCCCCAAGATATTTTCCAGAGCGGTACGGCCGACAACTTCCCATACCTTTTCCAAGTACTCGGCGAGCTTAACCTCGCGGCCATCAGCGGTCTCGACCCGGCTATAACGGCTAAAGATCTCCAGCGCCGGGCCGATGCAGGCAAAGACCAGATCCGCCCCACGCACACCCTCGCCTTGCAGGCGCTCCATCCAGTCGCCGACACGAACCGGCAACTCGCGCAGCACGTCGGCCCAATCGCCGACACCTCCCTCACCCTTAGTCCCTCTCCCGCTGGGCGAGGGTTGGGGTGAGGGGCGCGGGCGGCAGACAAGGTGGACGCTGGTGGCCAGGGCGGCGGACTCACGCGCCCGCAGACGCGAAGCCATCTCCGTGGCAATCGGCCACGAGGCGGTGATGGTCCAGCCGCCTTTGATCATGCCGGAAAGCAGAGCCTCCCAGCCTTCAGTCGTCTTGTGGGCGAAAACCACCGAGCCGATGCCGTCTTCTTGGAGGATACGCCGGCCCTCGGCGAAAGCCTTTGCCATGGTTTCCTCGAACCAGTTGCGGTCCTTCGCGCGTCCGTTGTCGTGCTTCGTCTCGTCCTGCACCGCCTCCCGCGCCTTGGGCGAGAGCTGATTCTCTGGATCAAATGCATCGCGCAGTATCTGGTGGTTCGGCAGCGTACGCTTGAGCCAGACCAGAAAGAAATCGGAAAGGTCTGAATACGGGATGGCATCGTAGTACGGCGGATCAGTAAACCAGACTTGCGCCGTCTCGTCGGGCAACGGGTGTTCGACGGCGTCGGCAGGTTGAGTTTGTCCCTCAAGGACGGAACATGCATAGTTTACAACATCTATAACGGCACCAACTGAGCTTAGAAATACTCCTCGTCCTTCACAAGATGGCGTGACCTCGCAGAAATCCCAAACTATCGGCAGTGCTTGCCGTGCGAATGTGTTGACGTGATTCTCATAACCCGCCATCCACCGCGACAACGCACTATTCCCATCCGCACCTTTCGTCAGCTGCAATGCTATCATGCTCGCCACTATATTGCCGTCGCTCTCGGGCCG
>DMPF01000010.1 GCA_003456095.1 Bacillota bacterium | reverse complement strand
ATAGTGTGGCTGACTTTGCCCATTAATGTTCGTCTCGCTTCTTCTACATCATGTTTACTCTGCCCCCACCAAGGATAATCCCCTACAAACTCCCGCAGGACAATGACCCTTCTCAATATGAGCCGCATACTCATCCCGGAAATGCTCAAGGCTGCTAAGCAGCGGCCCCGCTGCACCCTGGCCCAGGGCGCAGAGAGCAGCCTTTTTCTGCACTTTAGCCAGCAGTTCCAGAAGCGCGATATCATCATTATTGCCTCTGCCTTCAATAATTTTTTGCAGTATTTTAAGCATATGCCTGATCCCGTCGCGACAGGGAGTACATTTACCGCATGATTCCCTGGCAAGGAAGGTAAGATAATATTTGACCATATCCACGATGCAAGTCTGCTCATCGGCGACAATAAGGCCAGGTCCCATCGCCAGACCGGCTTCGTTCAGCGCTTCATAGTCAACCGGTAAGTCAAGCATCTCCTCCGGCACAAAGCCTCCCAACGGTCCGCCGACCTGAAGCGCTTTAAATTTCTGATGCCGCGGTATACCCCCACCGATATCAAAAACAATCTCGCGCAGGGTCATACCCATGGGCGCCTCAACCAGGCCGCTGTAATTGATCTTGCCGCTTAGCGAGAAAACCCTGGTTCCCTTGCTGTTTTCTGTTCCGATATTGTTATACCAATCGGCACCTTGTTTTATGATCAGGGGAATATTGGCCCAAGTCTGCAAATTATTCAGGACTGTCGGTTTGGCCCATAACCCCCTGTCCGTCGCGTGATCGTACTTCGTCCGCGGTTCTCCGATTCGCCCCTCCATGGAAGCCATCAGGGCCGTTGACTCCCCAAGGACATAACCTCCGCCATCTATGCTGACCTTAACTGTAAGGTCAAAACCGGAACCAAGGATATTTTCGCCCAGCAGCCCATACGCCTGCGCCTGCTTGATCGCAATCCGGATATTTTCCACAGCCTGGGGATACTCATCCCCCACAAAGATATAGGCTTCCCGTGCTCCTATGGCATAGGCGCCGATAATCAGCCCTTCAAGTATATTATGGGGATTCCCCTCCATCATCCTTCTGTCGGCAAAAGCACCGGGATCGCCCTCGTGGCAATTACAGATAATATATTTAATGTCCGCGGCCACATGGGCATTTCGGCAAAAATCCCATTTCTTGCCGGCAGGAAAACCGCTGCCGCTTCGCCCGCGCAACCCTGATTGCTTGATCTCTGCAATTACCTGTTCCGGTGACATGCCAGCCAGCACTTTAGCCAGCGCGGCATAGCCACCCATCGCCAGATAATCATCAATGTTTTTCGGATCAATTTTGCTGTTGTCTGCGAGAAGCAAGCGCAGCTGCTTTTTATAAAAAGGTATTTCGTATTCGAATACAGCTTTTTCACCGGTACGCGCATCACTATGGAGCAAACGGTCAATTGCTATTTTCCCTATTACAGTCCGGGAAACAATTTCGGGTACGTCCTCCGGTTTTACCTGCAGGTAGCAAAACCCTTCGGGATAAATCACCACCAAAGGGCCTTTTTCGCATAGTCCGGGGCATCCTGTTCCTTTGGCATCCAGGACAGCCTCTAATCCCTGTTTTTTCAGCTCTTCCTTAAAAGCTGCCATGACTTCACCCGCACCGGCGGCAAGGCAGGCAGAGCCGGCGCATATGGAGATGCCTGGCTTGCCTGGATCTATCCGGGATATTATTTCACGCCTGACCTTTTCTAACTGTTCAGGTGATTTTATCCGTAGCATATTTATTCTTCACCATCTTCCCTCGCGCATTTAATAATACAGGGCAAAGCGCTTATCCCTTGCTTCATATCTGATTAATCCTTTCTCTACCGAACCGTGAAGATGTCTGGAGATTTCGGACGGGCTAAAGTCTAATGATTGGGCGATCTCCCCCGGGGAAAGAGGTGATTCCCGCAGCAACAAGGTAATCTGGCTTAGTGCCAGTTTATCGGCAATCAGTTCATTAAACAACTCGCCGAACTCCTCGCTGTCATAAAATTCGAGATATTGTTCCAGGGTATTGAAATGGACTCTCAGCCTTTCACTTTCCACCAGCCTGAGGTAAGGGATGAGCTTTGTTACCGCCTGAAACTTCAACTGCAAAATATTTTCATCAATACCCTCGCCATGACCGAGCGGCCCCAATTCTTTAATCTGCCTGACGAAATCATCAACTTTTTCGGCAAAAAGGATCCCTTCGCCGGAAGAAACAAATTCAAGTCTTAGTCTTTCCCGGTTCAGGCCCAGATGCTGCAAAATTTTCTTGAATAAAAGCACCAGGTTCAGTGCCTGGAAATTACCCTGAGTAATATAGTTACATTCATTTAAACGGCAACCAGCGATAAACACCCCGTCCATACCGTTGGAAAAAGCTCTTAATATATGTGCCAGGTCCACTCTGCCGGTGCACATGACACGGATTAACCTCATTTCCGATGTGTACTGTAGTCTGGACACGCCAGCTAGGTCCGCAGCTCCATAACCTCACCACTGACAGACAAAACCGATGATGCGCGGCTTAAACTTAAGCCCTTTGGCCATGCGCTTACACCCCCTTTATTTATCCAGCTAAACTGACGCCTTAGCCGGCTGTAAAACCTTTTCAGCCGGAAACGCCACGTCAATTTGGCTAAGCAGTTCTTCATCCGTAAAATGCTTGAGCTGTATGGCACCCGTGGGGCACCTTCTGTTGCATAGGCCGTCTCCTTTACAGAGGACAGGTACAGCCCTGGCCCTTCTGCCCTCAGGCGTATTATAAAACTCCACGGCACCGTATTTGCAGGCGGCAATACACGCACCACAGGAAACACATTTGCGCTCGTTTACCTCACAGATGGCGCCAGACGCGGTAATCTGATCCTTGGAGAGGAGGGTCAAGGCCCGGCCGGCCGCGCCGTATCTTGGCTGATTGTTTCTTTGATCAGCTTGGGATAGTGGGCGATCCCACAAAGATAAACGCCTTCCGCCGCAAACTCAACCGGCTTTAACTTGGCATGTGCTTCTTTGAAGAAACCGTCCTGGTTTAGGCCGATCTTGAACATACTTTCCAGTTCACCGGTTCCTGCCGCAGGTATAACAGCGGCAGCCAGGACAACTATATCCACGTCCAGCTCAAGCTTTTTGCCCAGGACATAATCGGGCAGGGTAACCCTGAGCACGCTCTTGCCGTCCTCATTCCGGGCAGCAGCCACCACAGGTTTTTCATGCTGCTCGTAGCGAATAAACTTAATATCTTTGCCGGCAGCTTCTCGGTAATAATCCTCATAGTACCCGTACGTGCGTATGTCACGGAAAAGAATATATACATCCATTTTCGGATTGATCTCTTTTAATTTGCGGGCATTCTTGATGGATTCGCTGCAGCAGATGCGGCTGCAATAATTTCTCTCTTCATTCCTGCATCCGACACATTGGATCATCACGATACTTTCCGCTGCGCTCACCTTTTCGTTGCCAGCAGCGATCTGCTCCTCCAGCTCGAGGTGGGTCATAACCCTATCATCTTTGCCATAAAGATATTCGTCGGGGGTAAACAGATCGGCGCCTATGGCGATAACGGTCGCACCATATTTGATCTCGCTTAACCCTTTCTCAGAGATCACCCTGGTTACAAAATTCCCCACATAGCCCGT
>DMPF01000142.1 GCA_003456095.1 Bacillota bacterium | reverse complement strand
ATATCTTTCCAGCAACCGGGCCAATAAAAATATTCCTATTGCGCCGCCGATTCCAAATATGAAAAGGGATGGAAGATTTAAGGCATCCACAAGGAAGAACATATCATCATAGATACCCATCCCAATCAATACGGCGCTTCCCGGGACACCGGGGATAAGCATGAAAGCGCTGGAAAGGGCGCCTCCGGTGAAAAGGATAAAAGGACTTACTTCTGCTGCGTCTAATACTCCAATAGGTTCCCCGGCCATCAAGAAACCGATTAAAACACCGGCCACGAGAACTGACAGGTTGGTAACACGCCGGAAAGGCCGGCCTTTTAAAATTACTTTTAACGAAGCAAGTATAACTCCAAGAAAAAAAGCCGCCGTGAGGTCACGATGGAATATTAATAAGCGGGCAAATGCTACACCGCCCAGATAAATACCCAAGCCCAACCCGCAGGTCAAGGGGATGTAGACGGCAAGTCTGAGACGGGCTATGTCCCTGATAATCTGATCAAACATACCCAGGATAACTAAGGCTGTTCCACCGCTCATGCCCGGCATTATTATAACAAATCCCAGAAGAACACCTTGCGCAACTGACCGCAGTAAAAACACTATTTCTATTTCGCCTTTTCCTTTCAATTATATACATAGACATTATAATTATTCTATATTAAATCAACAAATACCTGCTTCCTGCTTGAGTGCTGCCACCCTAAGGGCACAATTTATTTATTTTACAAAAGAAAAGAAAGGGCTATAATTGAATTAAAAAAACTGGGGGATAAATAAATAATTGGAAATTGGACTGCTAGGCCAACCCTTAACCGGTAAAACCACTTTTTTTAATCTATTAACGGGAATGGGGCAGGAGACATGTTTAAGCAAAAAAAGAGATGTATATACTGCTGTTGCCCAAGTGCCGGACGAACGAGTCGACTATCTGGCGCACCTCTACAGGCCGCAAAAAGCTATTTATGCACAGGTTCAAATCAAAGATATACCAGGCGTTTACCAATGTGATGCCGCCGGAATGTCAAATAAGCATTTGGAGGAGGCACGAACGGCGGATCTGCTGGTACAGGTGGTACGGGCTTTTCACGATGATGTTGTCGCAAATATTGCCGGAGAACCTGACCCCTACAAAGAATTAGCTGATTTTGCCACTGATCTTGTGCTTGCAGATATGATTTCCGTTGAAAACCAACTTGCCCGTTTAGAAGAATCACGTAAGCCTTCCTGCAATGCTTCATTGCATATAGCTGTCCTACGGCGTATTCTTCATGCACTGGAGAACGAACAGCGCGTTAGTGACCTTATATTAACAGAAGAGGAAAAGCTTCATCTAGCCGGATATAATTTTTTCACGGAAAAGCCCTTGGTTATTGCTGTAAACATGGATGAAAAACAGTTTACTACCGGTATGTACACGAATAGGGATAAAATACTGGAATTTGCTGCCAACCATCAAATCCCTTTACTGGAAATATCTGCGCGGATGGAGATGGAAATAAGCCGGCTGCCATTAGGAGAACGAGCTGAATTCATGCATGCGATGGGTCTGAACGAAAGCGGCATATGTCGTTTAGCCAGCACCGCATACAATCTTTTGGGCGTAGTCTCCTTCTTTACAGTAGGCGCAGTTGAAGTAAGGGCTTGGACAATACGCAAGGGGACGATTGCCAAAAAAGCGGCAGGCAAGGTCCATTCCGACATGGAGCGTGGTTTTATCCGGGCAGAAGTATTTCATTTTGAAGATCTTAAAAATTTAGGCAGCGTCGCCACAGTTAGGGAAAAAGGGTTGTTTCGCCTGGAAGGAAAGGAATACGCAGTAAAAGACGGTGACATTATCAACTTTCGCTTTAACGTATAGGCTTGACAAATAAACACTGATCATATATTTTTTTCTATGATACCAAAATTATCAAATATAGGTATTACGAAGGAGGTAAAGAGGAATGGATAGTTATGAAAACATTAAAAAGTACAGGAAACTGCCGGTGATCTTAAACGAGGATGAACAGAGAGCATTGCTGGCGCAGCCGAATCCAAAAGCTCCAACGGGATTGCGCAACATTTGTATCCTACGAGTTATGTTGGATGCAGGCTTGACTCTCTCCGAGGTAACTAACTTGCAACCTGACGAGATTGATTTTGTTAGTGGCTGCATGACCATTCGTCATACGGATGGATATAGGGAAGGGAGAAGGCTCTGGCTTGGTGCAGAAAATATCTCTTTAATCAAGCGCTGGTTAAGAGTCAGGCCAAACGCTGAATACCTGTTTTGCACGTTAAAAGGTGGTAAACTGGATGTCCGGTATATCAGGGAAATGGTAAAGCGTCTGGCGGGTAAAGCAAAAATCAAAAAGCACGTTTTCCCGCACAGTTTACGTCATTCATTTGCTACCGATCTTTATCGTAAAACGCGAAACATTCGTATCGTGCAGGAAGCTTTGGGCCACGTGGATCTTTCCACGACAATGATCTACGCCAATGTTATTGAAGAAAAACTGGAAGACGCGATGAAATTTTTTCGTGAAGGAGAGACGGCTTGAGCAGCCGTCAGAAATCTCCGATTTTGATCCACATAATATCAGACCGGAAGAAATTAATAAAATCTGCCAAAATGACCAATATGAAATTCAACAAACGAAAAGATCTTTGCGTATGCACGTAATTAAATGTAAATGTGGCGATATCCTTGGTACAAATATGAATTACTGCCCAGGGTGTGGTATCAATATTGAAGTATTACTTGAAGCGTTGCGTCAGGATTTTCATCGCATAAACTTCAGCACAAATCCTAAACAATAAGACAATAGCGAACCGCTTTAAACTCCTAAATTAAAAGCGTCATGCAGCGCCCTCACCGCAAGCTCTGTATAACGGGCATCAATAACGCAGGATATTTTAATCTCGGAGGTACTGATCATCATAATATTGATACCCTCACGGGCCAAGGTCTGAAACATCCTTGCCGCCACACCGGGATTGCTGCGCATTCCGCCTCCGACAACAGAAATCTTGGCAATGTGTCGGTCATGATGAACTCCTTCGGCACCGATCTCATGTGCCGCCTTTGTGACAAGATACAGCGCCTTTTCCAACTCTTCAGCGGGAATGGTAAATGTGAGATCCGCGGTATTTTGACGACTGATATTTTGAATGATCATATCTACGTTAATGCCCATTTCCGCCAAGGGAATAAAAATTAGAGAAGCTATGCCAGGCTTATCAGGCACGCCTAAGACAGATATTTTTGCTTCCCCCCGGCTGTAAGTTACGCCGGATATGAGAGTGCCTTCCATTTTTTCATCCTCCTCGCAAACCCAAGTTCCCTCCGCATTATTAAATGAAGAGCAGATCAGTATTTTAACATTATATTTCCGCGCCAGATCAACGCAGCGGTGATGAAGCACCTTTGCTCCGAGTCCTGCCAGTTCCATCATGCTTTCATAAGAGATTCTTTTTAGTTTACGTGCTGCTACATATACTTTGGGATCACAAGTATAAACGCCTTCCACGTCGGTATAGATTTCACAATAATTAGCATTAAGGGCTGCAGCCAAGCCTACAGCTGTAGTATCTGAACCTCCCCGTCCCAGCGTGGTTATTTCACAGCCAGGGGTTATCCCTTGAAATCCGGCAACAACAGCTACCTCTCCTTCCTGGAAGGATTGCAGTAATTTTGATATATTTATTTCTTTGATTTGTGCGCCAGCATGCTTTTTGTCGGTTATTATGGGCAACTGAAAAGAAAGAAATGAACGGGCTTTTATTCCATGTTCTGCCAGGGAAATGGCCAGCAAGGCCGCGCTTACCTGCTCACCACTCGCCAAGAGTACATCCTGTTCACGCAGAGAAGGGAAATCGGCTACATTCCGGGCAAGAGAAAGAAGCCTATCGGTTTCATTTCCCATGGCGGAAACCACCACCGCCAGTGCATCAACATCGTTTCTTCGCAATGCTATACGTTGGGCTACATTTTTAATGCGCTCTGCCGTTCCCACAGAAGTACCCCCGTACTTCTGCACAATTATCTTCATATTTCTTTTTTGGGCAGCCATTAGTAAATCATTCCCTTATAAATTAGCACCGTGGCATCTAACTGTGGATGAAAGTATAACATGTTGAAGGGAAAGAGGGAAGTAATATTTCATTTTTGACATGTTAAAAGCCTAATAATAATCAATTGTGAAAATGGCAGTGGTACAAACAGTGTTCATAAATTCCCACTATACCTTATATTATAACTTGTGGCAATATTGGCATGGTAATTGCAATTATAGATAAACAGAAGACGTAATCAAATGATCCACAAGGAGGTGAATCAAGCATTTACCGTTGGATGCCAGACTAATGGCGGTATGGTTTTTTC
>DMPF01000233.1:1423-6690 GCA_003456095.1 Bacillota bacterium | reverse complement strand
GATGCAAGGTTTAAATTAACATAATAATTTTCATTGTGTCCCGAAATTTTTTATATGCAGCTCTTGGAGCTGATGGGGGGAAACGGGAGCGGGAGCTCCGGTGAGCAGGCAGGTGCCGGCAGCCGTCTTGGGAAAGGGAATGACATCGCGAATACTTTTACGCTTACTCATGAGCATCAGTAACCGGTCAAGACCAAAGGCAATGCCCCCATGTGGCGGCGCCCCGTATTTAAATGCTTCCAGTAAAAAACCAAACTTCTCTTCCAGCTCTTCCTGCGTCAATCCCAGCAGTCTAAAAATTGTTTCCTGCAAATCACGCCCGTGAATACGGATGCTGCCCCCGGCAATCTCCACCCCGTTACAAACCAGATCATAAGCCAGGGAGCGGACTTTCTGCGGTTCCGTCCGGAGCAGGGGGATATCCTCATCCCGGGGCGCGGTAAAGGGATGATGGTTGGACGTATATCTGTTCTCCTCCGGCGAAAAAGCAAAGAGCGGAAAATCCAGCACCCAGAGGAAATGATCCTCACCTTCCGCAATGAGATCGAGCTTACGGGCCAGGTGCAGCCTGAGCTGACCGAGTATTTTTTGTGCAGCATCCGGCGCATCGGCAATAAAAAGAAGTAGATCGCCGTCTTCCCCGGCCATATACCTGCGCAAACTGTTTAGCTGTGCGTTTGTAAAAAACTTGGCAATGGGGGTTTTAAAACCTTCCTCCGTCACGATCATCCAGGCCAGCCCCCCCGTTCCCCAGGATTGCACCAACGCCGTAAGATCATCCAGTTCCTTACGGCTGAAATAGCCGCATCCCTTCACGTTAATCCCTTTAACTGCCCCGCCGGCACTGACAGCCTGATTAAATACTTTAAAGGCGCATTCCCGGGCAATTCCGGAAATGTCCTGCAACTCCATGCCAAAACGGGTATCAGGTTTGTCGCTGCCAAAGCGCTCCATCGCTTCCGCATAAGAGATCACAGGCAAGGGCGTATGCAGTTCCCGGCCCAAAACTTCCCGGTAGATACGGGCAAGAAGCGCCTCCACTTCGGCAATCAGATCTTCCCGGACGCAAAAGGAAAGTTCCATATCAATTTGCGTAAACTCGGGCTGGCGGTCCGCCCGCAGATCCTCATCGCGAAAGCAGCGGGCAATCTGAAAATACCGTTCCGCGCCAGCAACCATGAGCAGCTGTTTAAAAAGCTGGGGAGATTGGGGCAGCGCATAAAAACAGCCCGGGGATATACGGCTGGGTACCAGGTAATCGCGGGCGCCCTCGGGGGTGCTGCGCGTAAGCATGGGGGTTTCAATTTCCCAAAAACCACGCTCATCCAGGCATTTTCGCGCAGCCATGAGCAGGCGGTGGCGCAGGCGCAGCATCTCCTGCATCTCCGGCCGTCGCAGGTCCAGGTAACGGTAACGCAGGCGCAGGTTTTCATCAGTATCAATGGCATCTTCAATGTAGAACGGCGGCACCTGGGCCATATTCAGCACTTCTATTTCATCCACGCGGATTTCGATCTCCCCGGTGGCCAGTTTAAGGTTGATTGTTTCGGGCGAGCGGCCAATCACTGCACCGCTGACTGCCAAAACATATTCGGCGCGCAGTTTTTCCGCGGCACGAAAAAGATCTTCTTGGTGCTCGTAATTAAAAACAAGCTGAATCAGACCTGTGCGATCCCGCAAATCAATAAAAAGCAGGCCGCCGTGGTCCCTGCGTCCCTGCACCCAGCCGGCCAGCACCACATTTGTTCCTACATTTTTCAAAGAGATATCCCCACACCAGTATGTACGTCGCAAACGCATCGACTTTCCCACCTTTTCGCACTCAGATATAAAAATTTCGGGACACAATGAAAACTATGCGTTGTTAAAAGGTCTTACGGCTGTCCAGGAGTATGGTGACGGGGCCATCGTTGTGCACCATCACGCCCATCATGGCCTGAAATATACCGGTGACAACGGTATGGCCCTCTTCGCGCAGCAGTTCACAGAATCTTTCATAAAGAGCTTTAGCCTGCTCTGGCGGGGCTGCCGCCACAAAACTGGGACGGCGGCCCTTGCGGCAGTCTCCGTAAAGGGTAAACTGGGAAACACAAAGGATCTCCCCCTTTGCCTCCCTTACAGAACAATTCATACGGCCATCCCTGTCTTCAAAAATGCGCAGGTCGGCGATTTTCGCAGCCAGATAACGGCAATCCTGCTCTCCGTCTCCGGCTCCGATACCAAGAAAGACCACCATGCCTTTTTCAATCCGCCCTACAATCTTGCCTTCAACTTCCACACGTGCCCTTTGTGACCGCTGCACCACTGCCCGCACCCTTCATCTCCCTTTCCCCGAAGCCCGTGGATAGCGTTTCGCCGGGGGCGAACCGTTTCCCATGGGGCGTCCCACAGTAAACACATCGCGCACGCGCCTGATCTTGTTCATGACAAATTCGAGGTGCTCCAGATCGGTAACCACAAAGGTGAGGTTTATTGTAGCTGTACCATCACGCGCAACACGGGCGTTGACGCTGGAGATATTAACCTTGCAATCACTTATCGCCTGGACCACATCGCTGAGCAGGTTGGGGCGATCCATAGCTGTAACCTCCAGTGCCACCAAATAAGATACATCGCTCTGCGCCTCCCAGTAAACGTCCATGAGCCTTTCCTTATTTTGAAGGGCCTGCCGTATATTGGGGCAATCACGGCGATGGATGGAAACACCCCGCCCGCGGGTCACAAAGCCGGCAATCTCGTCGCCTGGCAGAGGATTGCAGCAGCGTGAGAAACGAACCAGCATATTATCAATTCCCTGGATCTTAACGCCTCCGGTGGCCCGGGTTGGCTCCTTCCAGGGTTTTAGCGGCGGCAACGTTAGTTTGCCTTTTTCCTCTGCACCGTATTTCCTGGTATATTCTTCCCGCAACCGGGAAATAATCTGATGTGTGGATACTCCCCCGTAGCCCACCGCAGCAAAAAGATCATCAACGCTGAGCAGATTATAACGGCGTCCCACCTCTTCCAGCAGCGGCTCCTTAAGTAGCTGGTGCGGTTCCAGTTGCAGGCGGCGCAGCTCCCGTTCCAGGCTGTCCCGGCCCTTGTCAATATTTTCTTCACGCCGTTCTTTTTTAAACCAAGCGCGGATTTTGCTTTTCGCCACAGAACTGGTAACCATTTTCAACCAGTCCCGGCTGGGTGTACCCTGTTTGCTAGTGATAATCTCCGCCATGTCACCCATTTTAAGGATATAATCCAGGGGAACAATACGACCGTTTATCTTTGCTCCCACACAGCGATTCCCCACATCCGTATGGATACGGTAAGCAAAATCAAGAGGGCCGGCACCGGCCGGCAGAGCAATAACGTCGCCGCGGGGGGTAAAAACAAACACTTCGTCACTGAAAAGGTCAACACGCAGGTGTTCCATAAATTCCTGGGCATCTTTAAGCTCCTGCTGCCATTCCAGCAGCTGACGCAGCCAGGAGAGCTTCTCGGCAAATTCCTGGTCGTCCTTGGCTTTCTCCTTGTAACGCCAGTGCGCGGCAATGCCGTATTCGGAAGTGCGGTGCATCTCCCGGGTGCGAATCTGCACCTCCAGCCTTTCAGTGCCGTAAACCACCGTGGTATGCAGGGACTGGTACATATTAGGCTTGGGCATGGCGATATAATCGTTAAAGTGCCCGGGAATAGGACGCCACAGAGTGTGCACCACGCCCAGGGCAGCGTAACAATCCCGTACCGTGTTCACAATGACGCGCAGCGCGGTCAGGTCATATATTTCATTAAATTCTTTTCCCTGTTCCTTCATCTTGGTATAGATGCTGAAGATATGCTTGGGGCGGCCCTGAACATCCGCAGCAATACCGGCTTCTTTGATCCCTGCCGCAAGCTCGGCAAGGGCATTATTGATATATTCCTCTCTTTCTCTCCGTTTCTTTGCCAGTTTTTCCACAAGATAATAATAATCCTTTTTATTCAGGTAGCGAAAAGCAAGGTCCTCCAGTTCCCACTTGACCTTATAAATTCCCAGGCGATGCGCCAAGGGAGCATAAATATCCAGGGTCTCACGGGCAATCTCATGCTGTTTAGTGTCGGACAGGTAATGGAGGGTGCGCATGTTGTGAGTGCGGTCCGCAAGCTTAACCAGGATCACACGGATATCCCTGGCCATCGCCACGAACATCTTACGCCAGGTTTCCGCCTGCTGCTCTTCCTTGGAACGGAATTCCATACGGCTCAATTTGGTCGCCCCGTCCACCAGGCCTGCCACCTCCCCGCCAAATTCACGCTCCAGGTCGGCATATGTTACGGGCGTATCTTCGAGCACATCGTGAAGCAGCCCGGTAATAATCGTTACCAGGTCCAGCTCCAGTTCCGTAAGGATACAGGCTACTCCCAGCGGATGAGTGATATACGAATCTCCGGAAACCCTCTTCTGGTCGGCATGGGCGCTAAGAGCAAATTGGTAGGCACGCTTAATCAGCAGCCAGTCTTCTTTTTTTCTATTGTAACGGGTAAAGCTCTTTTTTAATAATTGCATACTCATCTTAAGTTTTCCCGCGCTCCTTCACCAAGAAGGGTAATGATCTCGGCTACCCCTGCCTCCAGCATAAGCTTTTGCCAGTGCAGCGATTCCTGCCACCGCTGCCTTGCCCGGCTGTATTGTTCCGTCCCAGCCATTTTTTTGAGCATTAAGCAATAATCGTCCCCCAAAACAGGCTGGAGCTTTAGCTTATCATTATCCGGCCCCAGACAGGCAGCCTGCTCCATAATCTGGAGGCATTTCTCCAATAAGGATTTTGTCGGTGAAAAAGAAAGGCACTGCTGCAACCGCACCAGCGTTTTATCTACACAAATACCCTCTTTTGTCACAGCCATTTCCCGCAGGATGTCAAAGATCTGTTCCAAAACGGAAAAAGAAGGGATAGTTGCCGTCATTAAGCGCAGATTGTTCTGCCAGTCCGCCGCTCCGTAAAGGAGATGCACCTTCAGATCATTATTCACGATCAGACTATGCAGCAGCCTCCTTAGCTTTTGGCTCTCCAAGGGCAGATCATAGAGAACCAGGTGAAGCGGTATGCTTAAAGGCTCTGCTGCCGGCAGCCGGCCCTGGTGGGAAAAAATAAGCCCCCTTTTCCCGCTGAAGCGCCGCTGCAAATGGCCCATGCGGCCCAGCGTATTGATAAAAACCAGGCAATCATCCCCCTGCCGGCACAGCTCGCTAAGGTAAAGGTCCTTTTGTGTTAATCCCCGTTGATCCACCATAGTTAGCTTTCCCCGGATAT
>DMPF01000233.1:0-1029 GCA_003456095.1 Bacillota bacterium | reverse complement strand
CGCCAGCTGTCAAAGGCAAGGGCAAAAAAAATATCCAGCTCCCGCAACGGCTGCAGGTCAGGTAGTTTTGCCTTGCCGTTAAAAGAAATTGCCGGAAAATGGCAGCCATCACGGTAAAGCTCCAGTTGGATATGTCGCTGTCCCCGGCCCACCTCCCTTTTCCGCTCCAATAGCCATTTGTGGCTGAAAAAGAGGGGCCGGGGGTTGCCATTGCCAAACGGTTCGAGCCGCTCCATGCCCCGGACCAGTTCCGCGGTAATCTGCTGCGCCTGAAGCGGCGCATCAACAAAAAAAGCATAAGCAGGCTCCGCTTCCGCCTGTTTCCGGCGAGCCAGCCTGTTCAACTCCCGGCGCAGCAACGGAATCTTCTCCTCTTGCACTGTCAGGCCGGCGGCACTGTGGTGACCGCCATAAGCAAGCAGCAGATGGGCGCACTCCTTTAAGGCGGCGTTAAGATCAAAATCCTCGCCGCTGCGGCCCGAACCCTTTCCCTGCCCCTGTTCCAGGGAGATGAGGATTACAGGACGGTTGTAAAGCTCCAGGAGGCGGCTGGCCACAATGCCGATTACTCCATGTGGCCAGCTGGGAGCAGCAAGAAGCAGCACATTTTTTTCCTCATCTGGCATTGCGCCGGCCATTTTCACCGCTTCTGCCAGTATCTTTGTCTCCAGGGTCTGACGGCGGCTGTTTTCCCCGTGTAGTTCCGCTGCCAGCACACGGGCATCCTCCATCTGCTCCGCCAGGAGCAGGCGCAGGGCACGGGAGGGATCGCCCAGGCGGCCGGCAGCATTGAGTCGCGGCGCAAGTAAAAAAGCAATTGTTTCGCTGGTCAGCATTTTGCCCGCCGCCACCAGCTCATAAAGGGCCGTCAGGCCGGGACGCAGGTTCGCGTTCATGCGGCGCAATCCGTATGTGACGAGGACGCGGTTCTCCCCCAAAAGGGGAACCATATCGGCAACCGTCGCAAGGGTCACCAGGTCCAGATAATCTGCCATGCCGAGCCAGGGATCCGCTTCCGCAGCAGATCCG
>DMPF01000167.1 GCA_003456095.1 Bacillota bacterium | reverse complement strand
GTTCTTGGCAAGGAACGCACTCCCCCCCGAAGATTGGTTGCGGGAAAATTTTTAGAAAAAGTAAAGGCGCGGGACCCGGGGGCTTATGTTGCAGAGAATTTCATAGCTAATCGTCCCTGACAGGGCAGCCACCTCATCGACACTGATCTCTTCGCTCCCCTGGCATCCATAAGCTACAACTTCATCACCCTCCTGCACCGCGGGAAGAGCCCCTACATCCAGCATGGTCATATCCATACAGACCCTGCCGACAATGGGAACCCGCTGCCCTCGCACCAGCATAAAACCTTTGTTGGAAAGATGCCTGTTCAGCCCGTCTCCATAACCAAGAGGAACAGTGGCAATGCGTGTTTCCCGCGGGGCCCGGTAGATCTTCCCGTAGCTTACCGTTGCTCCGGCAGAAACATTTTTTAGAAAGACGATCCTGCTTTTCAAGGTAAGGGCGGCTTGCAGGCGGATCTTTTGCCGGTTGACATCGGCAGAAGGATAGCAGCCATAGATGCCGATGCCCAGCCTCACCATGTCAAAGAGAGCTTCCCCATACTCAATCGCCGCCGCCGTGTTGGCCGCATGCCGCAGGGGTATATCCATTCCACGTACCGCGGCAGCTTTGAGGAGATCCTGGAAAAGAACGATCTGCCTGCCGGTAAAAGATTTTTCCCGTTCATCGGCACAGGCAAAGTGAGTGAAAACCCCTTCCAGCTTAAGGCCGGGCAGGACAGTAATCTTCTCCAGTATGAGCAAGGTGTCACGAAGGCCGGCCGGTCCGAGCCGTCCCATTCCCGTATCAACCTCGAAATGAAACCCCTGTATACAACCAAGAGAGCAGGCTTGTCGGGATAATGCCTGAGCAGCTTCCCAGCTGAATATTGTGGGGGTAAGCTTTCCTTCCTGCAGGAGGGGGGCCTGTGCAGGGTCTGTATAACCGAGGATGAGTACCGGCGCGCCGATACCCCGCCGCCGCAGGCTCATCCCTTCCTCTAGGGAGGCCACTCCCAGCATGGAGGCCCCGGCATCAAGAGCAGCCACAGCCACTTCGACAGCCCCGTGACCGTAAGCATTGGCTTTGACCACAGCCATCAGCATAACAGCAGCGGGTATATAACAGCGGAATGCCCTGATGTTGGCAGCAATCTTTCCCAGATCAACCTCCGCCCAGGCTGGCCTGCCGTATCTCTGCTCTCCATGCAAACATATCCCGGACAGCCGTATTCCCTTCCCTCTTTTCGCCCTTGCCCACCCGGTATCAGCCCTAACGGGAAAGATAACACTAATTACTATTCCACAATAAAGTAGACTATTCCTTCCGGGCAATAAAAAAGGCGGTATAGCTATTATTTTCAGTAATATTTATTTAGGGATGACCCGATATACACTGTTAATGGCCATAATGCCTGCAAATTTATGGATTTTAGCCAGGGCTGCGTTAAATTTCTTCTCTTTCGCCGCGTGCGTGACCAGCACAATCTCCGCTTTACCTTCACTGCTCCGTTTCTGGATAATCATATCCAGGCTCACCATCTCCTCGCTGAAGGCATTGGCCAGGCCGGCAAAAACCCCCGGCTGGTCTTTGGCCTGCATGCGCAGGTAAAAGGCGGAAGCAAGTTCATACGGGGGGACAACATTTTTATCCTGGAAGGAGATCTCCATAATGCCGTTTTCCACCTGGTGATTGATGTTGCGCACCACCTCAATGAGGTCAGCGACAACAGAGCTGCCCGTGGGCATGGCTCCTGCCCCCGGGCCGTAAAACATGACTTCGCCTATCGCATTACCCTCCACATAGAGAGCATTGTTTTCGAAAAGGACACCGGCCAGAGGATGGGTAAGGGGGACAAGGGCAGGATGGACGCGCAGTGCCAGGCCTTCCGGCAGCTCCTCACCGATCGCCAGCAGCTTGATGGTAAATCCCAGTTCGCGAGCGTATATAATATCCCGCTGCTGCAAGTTGCTGATTCCCTCCACGTACACACTGTCACAGTGGAGATTGCTGTTAAAAGCCAAGTTGGCAAGAATACAGAGCTTATATGCCGCATCCCGGCCCTCCAGGTCATTTGACGGGTCCTGCTCGGCAAAGCCCTTTGCCTGCGCTTCGCGCAAGGCCTCGGCAAACTCCAGATGCGCCAGGTCCATCCTGGTGAGGATATAATTGGTTGTTCCGTTGATAATGCCGACGATACGCACAATTTTGTTGGCGCCAAGACTGTGTTTGAGCGGCCGGATCAGGGGAATGCCGCCGCCGACGCTCGCTTCATAGTAAATATTGCGTCCGTTATCCCGGGCCAATCTTAACAACGCGGCGCCGGCAGTGGCCATCAGGTCCTTGTTCGCCGTAATGATAAACTTCCCGCGTTTAAGCGCTTCCTCCACATACCACCGGACGTCCAGGCCGCCGATAAGCTCGATTACCACATCGATCTCTGGGTCCTCCAATATCTCCGCTGCCTCCGTGGTGAGTAGGGATGGATCTACCTTTACCGCCCTGAATTTTTGCTTATCCCGCACCAGGATCTTCTTCACTACAATATCAATACCGGCCCGGCTGCTGATCTGCTTACCGTTCATCTGCAGGATCTGCATCACACCCGTGCCCACTGTGCCCAGCCCCAGCAAGCCAACCTGAACCGAATCTTTTCCCATCTCCGTTTTACCTCCATCTTGCGGCGGAATGTACGTTTAAGTCAATATCGCGCTAATTATACCATCTGCACTATCGCCGCGCAATAAAGAGGAAAAATTTCGGGAAAAATTTCGGGACACAATGAAAATTTTTATCGCCGCCGTAAGCACCGCCAAGAGTGTCACTGATTGAGTGTTTGTCAAGGGTTAA
>DMPF01000157.1 GCA_003456095.1 Bacillota bacterium | reverse complement strand
TGGTGGAGAATAGGGGGCTCGAACCCCTGACCTCGTGACTGCCAGTCACGCGCTCTCCCAGCTGAGCTAGTTCCCCATGCTTATTATTTTTTCGCTGCTCCCTCATTATAGCGGCTTCCACTTTTTCTGTCAACTGCAGTGAAACAAAAAGGCGGGCTTAAATAAACTGTACAACCTTCAACAGTGGAAAAAATATAAAAGCACGCCGCAGCGCGGCGTACTTTTATATGAAATTATTACTAATCTAGCTCGATAGCTTCCTCGGGGCACTCGTCCACGCAGGAACCGCAGTCCGTACATTCATTATCATCCACAACAGCCACATCATCCACTGTAATAGCTTCGGTTGGACAAACATCGGCACAGCTGCCACATCCGGTACACTTATCGACAATTATTTTTGCGGGCATTGCTTCTCCTCCCCCTTTTTAAATTTGAACGGGTATACTTAAAACCAATACCTATTAAAGCATATTTGGTTATTGGCGTCAATAATATTTCCGCGTCTAATTATCCTTTTTTACCCTGTTTCCGTAAAGCCTTTTTTCTGCTAAACTACAAGGGGTGAGTATTGTGTGGATGCACAAAAAGATAAAATTGCCGCATCTTATCTTGTTTCCTGTACTATCGGCCCTGCTTTTAATCCTCAGTTTTCCCCGGTTTAATCAGGGCTACCTGGCTTGGTTTGCCCTGCTGCCCCTTTTTTATTATTGCCGGGCAACAGGCACGGGGAAAAAGGCTTTTGCCGGGGGTCTGCTGACGGGGTTGCTTTTTTTTCTTTATCTTTACGCTTACATGGCCCTCGCCATAAATTTCCTTTTTCCACCGTACCTGGGAATCCTGGCTGTAATATGCGCATCCCTCTATTCTTCCGTTTTTTTTGCCGGCTTTACCCTTGCCTTTGCCTTCTTCCTGCAGCGGGGGCGCCCCCTGCTTACGGCTATTGCCGCCCCTTCCCTATGGGTTCTGCTCGAGTACCTGCGTGCGGCAGGGCTGCTGGGTCACAGCGGCGGCTTTTTGGGCTACAGCCAGGCCGATTATACGTTACTGCTCCCGATTGTTTCTCTTTATGGCTACTGGGGTTTATCTTTCAGCATGGTTCTTTTTCAGGTTGCCCTTTTTTACGTGCTAATGGCAAAAAAGGACCAAAGCGTGCGCTTTTGCCGCCGGACGCTGGCCCTGCCTTTTCTGCTTTTAAGCTTTGTTCTGGCCGCCGGGTTATTACTCCCTTCCCTTTTCCCTGTGCAGGAAAATGAAAAACCGCTGCGCATTGTTCTGGTGCAAGGCAATGTCCCCCAGGAAGACATCCTCAATCCGGCTAAGGCCCAGAGCAACTTTGACAAATACATCAGGCTGACCGAAGAAACGCTGAAACGCCATCGCTTTCCAGATCTGATCGTCTGGCCGGAAACGGTTTTCACCCTGAATGTAGCCCGTTACCGCCATGGTGCTGCCGAAGAATTGGCCAGGCTTGCCGGCGAAGCAGGGTCGCCCATCCTCTTTGGCGCCATGTTTGCAGATCAGGATACAGGGAACGTTTACAATTCAATCTTGCTGCAACGGCCCGGCCTTGAGTGCTTTGATCCGCACCGCTATGACAAGCACAGGCTAGTGCCCTTTGCCGAATATTTCCCGCTGCCCCACCTGTTTAACAGAATATTTAGAAGCAATGTATCCCTGGGGATGTATACTCCGGGCCGGGCGGCGGCGCCGTTTTCCCTGGATAATTTCACTGTCGGGGGAATTGTCTGTTTTGAATCTTACTTTCCCCATCCGGCCCTGGAGATCGCCCGCCAAGGTGCAGAACATATTTTCGTGCTTACCAACAATGCCTGGTTCCTGCAAAGCAACGGGTTGGATCAGCATATCCGGGCAGCTTCCTTTCGCGCCGCTGAGCTGGGTATCGGGATCACCCAGGTAGCCAACACAGGATTCAGCCGCTCCTATGACTATCGGGGAAGAGAGATTTTTGCCATGCCGGCGCACCGGGAAGCAATCAGCCTGCTGGAAACAAGCATCCCCCGCCGCCACACCCTCTACCGCCTCTGGGGGGATTATTTTGTGGTCCTGTGCGGCGCGGTGCTGGCCTTCTGCCTGTTATACGGCCTATTTTCCAGCCGCCGCGGCAGGAGCAGACGACATAGCCCGCCTGCCGGCTGATGCGGCAAATCAATCATGCCGCTGCCATGTTTGTCCCGGTATCATGCTCTCGCCGTTTAACAGACTGGGTGATTGATGCCGGCAGTTTTTTCTATGTCCAGGACAAAGGCAATCCCCCGGCCCGGTTTGCACAGCTCTCCTTTTTCCAGGATGGCCTCCAGCACCCGTTCACCCTTCTCCCGGGGAACCAGGGTCAAAACCATTTCTTTTTCCGGTTCAATCGGAATACCGAAAAATTTTGCCTTTTCATGAATACCGGCACCCCGGCCGTAAACAATGGTGCCCCCCTCCGCCCCCGCCGCTTTGCTGATATCCACAATCATATCGGCAAAACCCTTGCTGACAATGGTAATAATCAAAACAAAACGGGGCTCTTCGTGCTGCACAGGGCCACCTCCTTTCTTACTCTCCGGTTTACAGTGGACAACCCCGGCTACCCAGGGCACATCGATCACAAAGGCAATACCTCTTCCCGGCTTATGCAAACCCGCAGCCGCAGCAAGAGATTCCAATACTGACGCTGCTGACTCTGCCGGAACTAGGGTAACGACCAGCTCCCTTTCCGCATCAAGAGAATGGCCAAATATTTTTTTGAATTCGTGCATGCCCGTGCCACGGCCTAACAGGATTGTGCCGCCCTCGGCGCCGGCGTGCAGAGAGGCGACACGGGCCTTGGTAGCCGCTCCCTTGGGCACAATGGTAACCAGCAACTTGTAACCAAAGAGGCACTGCTCTAACAGATCGCTCATGCTTCTCCTCCTCGCTGAAACAAAATCCCCAGCAGCAACACGGAGAGAATGGGCACCAGGGCAACCAGGGAGACCATGCCGAAACCGTCCAGCAGGGGATCCCGCCCCTCCACCACTGAGGCGGCGCCTACGGCAATAGCCAGGATAAAAGTAACGGTAATGGGACCGGTGGCTACCCCTCCCGCGTCAAAAGCAATAGCTGTAAAAGAAGGGTTGGAGAAGCGTATCAACAGCAGAGCCAGCAGATAACCAGGCAGGATAAAGTAGATCAATGACCAGCCCGTAATAATACGCAGCATCGAAAGAGCAATGGCAATGGATACACCGATGCAGAAGGTATATAGTATAACCGTGCGGGGGATATAACCGCTGGAAACTTTTTCTACCTCAAGGCTGAGAATACGCACCGCCGGCTCGGCAAAGGTGGCAACAAAGCCGAGTATAAAGCCTATGGGAATCATCACCCAGTTAGGGCTGAAAACGCCCAACCGCTCGCCAATAAGCTCCCCTGCGGGGAAGAAGCCGGCTTTTACGCCCTGCAGAAAAAGAGTCAGGCCCAAAAAAGCCAGGATTGTTCCTTTTAAAATATTCAATACCTGCTCCCGGGGCATTCTATAAAAAGCAACTTGAAAGAAAAGGTAAAACAAAAGCAGCGGGAGAAGCGCCAGGGCTATTTCGGCCGCTATATGCGTAATGCCTTGGAAAAGCAGGGGTATCACCGGTAAATCACCCCCAGCAACAGCACCGCCAGCACTGGCCCGATGGAGGCGAGGGCCACCAGACCAAAACGATCTGCCGTTGTCCGCTTACCGCCCAATACCGCTGTCACACCGACGCCAAGGGCCAGAATAAAAGGTACGGCCATGGGACCGGTTGTTACACCCCCCGCATCGAAAGAGACAGGGATAAAACGGGGAGGGGCAAAGGCGGCAATGGCAAAGATCAGAGCATAGCCGGGAATAAGTAAATAAGCGAGGGGAATGTTAAAAATCGTGCGCAGCATGGCCAGGGCGACAAAGATACCCACACCCAGCGCTATGGTATAGACAAGCACGGAGCGACTAATGGCGCCACCGGAAACCAGATCAACCTGCATGGCAAGCACGCGCACATCCGGTTCGGCCACCGTAATAATAAACCCCAGGATGAAGCCAAAGAGAAGCAACAACCACAGCTTGCCCTGCTGTGCCACTGCGGAGCCAATCGTCTCTCCCATGGGCAACATGCCGATCTGCACTCCCAGCAGGAAGAGGAAAAGCCCTCCTCCCACCATCACAGCGCCACCGAAAAAGCGCCACAGCACTTCCCCCGGCAAATGCAGCAAGGTGAACTGCAGTATTGTTACGACCAGCACAACGGGGAGCATGGCAAAAACAACTTCCCGGAAAGTTTCCTTTATTTTTTGCATCGTTTCACCTCAAATGACATTGAGCAGTTCATTAGTTGAGAGCCGTTTTGATCTTTGTTCCGGTCCACCGGCACTTCGGCCTCTGACCTCCGCCTAGCCGCATGTGGTATAGCCGCAGTGCTCGCAGTAGCTGCAAAGGGCATCGGGGATCATATAACCGATACGGCAGGAAGGGCAGGTGCGGATACCTTTCGGCCCTCCGGCCGCGTTAAGGCGGTAGGCAACCTTCCCCGTGGCGGCCTTGGCAAGCTCCTGGCCGATAAAATCGGTACAGGAGAGCACAG
>DMPF01000058.1:4271-4817 GCA_003456095.1 Bacillota bacterium | reverse complement strand
ATATTGTTTTATCGCCCCTATCCTCTTTGGGGGTAAAGATGCTCCCACTCCCCTGGAAGGATCGGGTATTGGCGAACCGGATAAAGCCTGGATCGTGAAAGATCTAGAGATGAAGCAGATAGAAGATGACCTCTTGATTATTGGCTATCCGGCTAGGAGGGAAGAAATTGTTTACCGGCCTGGTGGAAGAGTTGGGCGAAGTGCAGAGCAGGCAGCAATCCTCTAGCGGAGCTGTCCTGGTGATTAAGGGTGATCTTGTCCGCAAAGATCTTAAATCGGGGGATAGTGTTGCCGTAAATGGTATTTGTCTAACCGTATCACGCTTGGGTGGGGCGGGGGTATTTTATGCCGATGTTATGCCTGAAACGCTGCGCCGCACGAACCTGCATGAACTCAGGCAGGGCAGTAAAGTAAATCTGGAGAGGGCCCTTAGGGCCGGAGATCGCCTAGGCGGCCACTTTGTAAGCGGGCATATTGACGGGACAGGAGAAATTCTATCCTGTTCACGTGAAGGTAATGCCGGCATTTATCACTTTGCCGCACCAC
>DMPF01000058.1:3598-3915 GCA_003456095.1 Bacillota bacterium | reverse complement strand
CCTGGTGGAAAAAGGTTCGGTTGCTGTGGACGGTATCAGCCTTACGGTTGTGACGGTGAATGAAACGTCCTTTAGTGTTTCCTTGATTCCCCATACCGCGGCGCTAACAACGCTGGGCCATAAAAGGCCCGGTGACCGGGTTAACCTGGAAGCGGATATGCTTGCCAAATATCTGGAGAAGCTCCTGGCTGAGTATTTCCCCAATAGAGTTGCGCGGCACGACGGTCCCAACCAAAATATTAGCCGGACAAAAGGGATAACAATCTCCATGCTCCAAGAAAAAGGATTTTTGCCGTAGTAGGGAACGGTCTTGACCG
>DMPF01000058.1:0-3264 GCA_003456095.1 Bacillota bacterium | reverse complement strand
TGACCGTTCCGTGGTCTTGACCGTTCCGCTCGCGGAAACTTAAGACTTTTTATCCGGCACGCCGGCACTCTGACTTCCGACATCAGCATCTAGAAGGGATGGGTAGGGGTGGAGATCAGATTTAACACAATCGAGGAAGCCATCGCAGAGATCAAACAAGGGAAAATGATCGTTGTTGTTGATGACGAGGATCGGGAAAATGAAGGGGACCTGGTCATGGCCGCGGAGAAGGTTACACCGGAAAGCGTCAATTTTATGGTGCGCTTTGGCAGAGGCCTCGTATGTGCTCCCCTGACTGCCAGTCGTGTGGCTGAATTGGAACTGCCGCTAATGGTTAACCGCAACACAGACAGCCAGGGTACCGCATTTACCGTCTCTGTTGATTGCCGGGGCACAACTACGGGTATCTCTGCTCATGAACGGGCAAAAACAATTCTGAAGTTGATCGATCCTCAGGCCGGGCCAGCTGATTTCAACCGTCCAGGACACGTGTTTCCCTTGCAGGCGAAGGAAGGGGGTGTGCTGCGCCGTGCCGGTCATACGGAGGCCTCCGTTGACCTTGCCAGGCTGGCAGGACTTTACCCGGCCGCAGTTATTTGCGAGGTAATGAATGAGGACGGAACCATGGCCCGGGTGCCCCAGTTAATGAATTTTGTAAAAGAGCATGGGCTAAAAATTATTACCATCGCGGAACTTATCCAATACCGCATGAAAAAAGAAAAACTTGTACAGCAGGGGGCCGCTGCCACTTTGCCCACGGTATATGGGGAGTTCAAACTGATTGCCTATGATAATTCCCTTGATAACGAAACCCACTTGGCTATGGTTAAGGAAGAGATCGACAAGGATAAGCCCGTACTGGTCAGGGTACACTCTGAGTGCCTTACCGGTGACGTTCTCGGGTCATTGCGCTGCGACTGCGGTAATCAGTTGGTCCAGGCACTGAAGCAGATAAGCGAGGCAGGTTCGGGAGTGCTGATTTATATGCGCCAGGAGGGGCGGGGGATCGGCCTGCTCAACAAAATCAAGGCTTATGAACTGCAGGATTGCGGCAAGGATACGGTGGAAGCCAACGAAGAATTGGGCTTTCCTCCCGATCTGCGCGATTATGGCCTGGGAGCGCAGATTCTTGTGGATCTGGGAGTACGTAAGATTCGTCTGCTTACCAACAACCCGCGCAAAGTAAAGGGTTTGGAAGGTTACGGCCTTACCATAGTGGAACGGGTGCCGCTGGAAATAACGCCGGGGACCTACAACAGCCGTTACCTGCAAACAAAACGGGATAAATTGGGACACATTTTAAACTGTCACATCGGGGCCGGTATAGATAATATAAACTAAAGGCGGTGGGTGAAATAAATGATTAGGCAGATTGAAGGACATCTGAACGCCGGCGGGTTTCGTTTCGCCTTGGTGGTGAGCCGGTTTAACGAATTTATTTCCACCAAGCTTCTGGACGGCGCCCTTGATGCTTTAAAAAGGCACGAAGCCAGAGGGGAAGACATGGGAATTTACTGGGTGCCGGGGGCTTTTGAAATACCCTTTGCAGCCAAGAAACTGGCGAAAAGCGGTCGTTATGATGCGGTAATATGCCTAGGGGCAGTAATCAGGGGGAGTACTCCCCATTTTGATTACGTGGCTTCTGAGGTAGCCAAGGGGATTGCCCTTGTCGGCCTGGAGACAGAGGTCCCCGTCCTTTTCGGGGTGATCACCAGCGATACTCTGGAGCAGGCTATTGAAAGGGCCGGTACAAAAGCGGGCAATAAAGGATGGGATGCGGCCCTGGGCGCAATCGAGATGGTAAATCTTGTTAAAAAAATGAGCTGAACCCCTGAGGTGTAAGAGATGAGGCAGCAGGATCGGGAAAGATTCTATATCCTGGACGGTCATAGCCTGGCTTACCGGGCTTTTTTTGCGATTCCCATTACCCTGACCACTAAAGAAGGGCGCCATACCAATGCGGTGATGGGTTTTACCAACATGCTGCTGCGCCTGCTCCAGGACGAAGCGCCGGCTTATCTTGCCGTTACTTTCGATTACCCCGCTCCCACTTTTCGGCATCACATTTACGGAGATTATAAGGCTACACGGCAGAAGGCTCCGCCGGAAATGAGCGAACAGTTTCCCCTGATCAAAGAAATCCTTACGGCTTTCCGCATTCCCTTTTTTGAGTTGGAGGGCTATGAAGCCGACGATCTAATCGGCACTTTGGTTCGCGAAGCCCAAGAGGCCGGTTTAATTCCGGTTATTGTTACTGCTGATGCCGATACATTTCAACTCTTAGGTCCCGGTGTGGAGATTTTAATCACGCGCCGCGGCATCAGCCAAATCGAACGGTATAATCAAGAAAAGCTGCAGGCGGACTATGGCCTTACGGCTGAGCAGTGGATAGACTTTAAAGCGCTCAAGGGCGACAGTTCCGACAATATTCCCGGTATTCCCGGTGTGGGAGAAAAAACGGCCCTGCTGCTGCTGCAGGAATACGGCTCCCTGGAAGAGATTATCCGGCGCAGTGCGGAGATTAAAGGCAGAGTGGGAGAAAGCATCGCCTGCAATGTTGACCGTGCTCTCCTGGGTAAGAAGCTTGTTATCATAAACAGGCATGTACCCCTTTCTTTTTCACCTGAAAAGTGGCGTTTTTGCGGTCCTGACCGGCAACCGCTCATGGCTGTGCTGCGGCGCCTGGAATTGAACAATATTATCAAAAACCTGGAACAGTCAAGCCTATTTGGAGGAGCTGTCCCGACCCCACTCCCTGTTGTCCCCGCCCCGTCCCCGCAAGGAAAGACCCCGCAAGGAAGGACAAACGGGTTTGCGCAGCGGTCAAGACCGCTGCCCGTTGTGGCCCAGGCCAGTCTCTTCAAGGAGGAGGGGGATGCTGAAAGCCGTCCGGACGGTCCCCTTTCCTGTTCCCTTAGCGATGGGGAGAAGCACGTGCCGCCCCCTTGTGGAGCCGGCTTCCATCCGGATATCACACAAAGTCTGACCGGACTCACCGACCTGATGGAAAAGCTTAAGCAGGCTGATACTTTCGCCCTGCTCCTTGATACTGCCGCTATTTCTGCTTCTACCCGGTCAAATCCGGAATGGTTGCTTGTGGCTGCAGCCGGCAGCGGGGTTGCCCGCCTGCCCCTGGGAGAAGGTATGATACCGCCGGCAATGTTATGGAGCAGCTTAAAATCTGTACTGCAAAACCCTGATATAAAAATTGTTACCCACGACTATGAACCCCTTTATAAACTGTTGGCCAGCCGGGGAATCGAG
>DMPF01000246.1 GCA_003456095.1 Bacillota bacterium | reverse complement strand
ATCAAAGGACGGCCCGTTGCCCTTGACGGAGTTAAGCTTGAAAGCGTTATGTTGTTGGAGAAACTTAATATGCTGGCGGGCCGGCATGGCGTGGGCCGGGTCGATATTGTGGAGAACCGTCTGGTAGGGATGAAATCGCGCGGTGTATACGAGACCCCGGGAGGCACGGTGCTGTTTTATGCGCACCGTGAATTGGAGCAGTTGACTTTGGATAGGGAATCCATGCACTTTAAAGAGATGGTTGCATTAAAATACGCAGAGCTGATCTACTACGGACTCTGGTATTCTCCGTTACGCCAGGCCCTGGACGCCTTTATCCGGGAGACACAGGAACAGGTCAGCGGTGAAGTCAGATTGCGCTTGTACAAAGGCAATATTAGTGTAGTAAGCCGCCACTCCCCTGTTTCGCTTTACAGCCCTGCGTTGGCTACCTTTGAAGAGGATGAACTCTACGACCAGAAAGATGCGGGAGGCTTTATCAACCTTTTCGGCCTTCCCTTGCAGGTTGAAGGGATGCTGCGTAACCGGTGGAAAAAGGAGGTGGAGCGTCAGCAGTGAATGATCGCAAATATTTGCCGGATGAGGAAAAAGACCGGTTGCCGGATAAACCTTGGGGCGGCAGATTTGACGCTTCCCTGGATAAAAAGGCAGAAGCTTTCCTTGCCTCCCTTCCTTTTGATCAGCGCCTGGCCCAGGAAGATGTGCGGGGGAGCATGGCTCACTGCCGCATGCTCATAAAAACGGGTGTGCTGTCACCCGGTGAAGGGGAATTAATCCTGGGTGGGCTGGTGGAGATCGCCGGCGAGCTTGCCAGCGGCCGCTTTCCATTTGACCTTTCTCTTGAGGATATTCATATGAACGTGGAAAAAAGGCTTATGGAAAAGATCGGCTCCGTAGGCGGCAAGCTGCATACTGGCCGCAGTCGTAACGACCAGGTAGCGCTGGATATGCACCTTTATGTGAGGAAGCAAATAATTGAGGTGGATGGCTTGCTTGCTGGTCTGCAGGCAGTCCTGCTGGAGCTGGCAAAAAAACACCTTGGGGTGATCATCCCTGGTTATACACACCTGCAACGGGCTCAACCGGTAATCTTCTCCCATCACCTCCTTGCCTATTTCTGGATGTTGCAACGGGACCGGGAGCGTTTCCTCGATGCTTACAGGCGGGCCGATCTAATGCCACTGGGAGCGGGAGCCCTGAGCGGTTCCAGTTTTCCCCTGGATCGGGAGGCGGTTGCGCGGGAGCTGCATTTTGCCGCCATCTACGAAAACAGCATGGATGCGGTAAGCGATCGTGATTTTGTGCTGGAATTTTTGGCTTGTGCCGCTTTGTTGATCATGCACTTAAGCCGCCTTAGCGAAGAGTTGATCTTATGGTCGTCTCAGGAGTTTTCCTTTATTGAACTCAGTGATGCATTCACCACCGGAAGCAGTATGATGCCGCAAAAGAAGAATCCCGATATACCTGAATTGGTGCGAGGAAAAGCGGGCCGTGTATATGGTAACCTGCTGGCGCTGCTCACTGTGTTCAAAGGGTTGCCTTTGACCTATAATAAGGATATGCAGGAAGATAAGGAACCCCTGTTTGATACGTGTGATACAATTAAGAATATACTGGAAATATATCCTAGCCTGCTTGAGAGTACCAAGCTCAATCTAAAACAAATAAAACAGGCGGTGCAGCATGATTTTTCCACAGTAACGGAGCTGGCCGATTACTTGGCGGCTAACGGCATTCCTTTCCGCGAGGCCCATGCCATTGTGGGACAACTGGTCCGTTACGCTCTTGACCAGGGTAAACTCCCTGCAGAGCTTACACGCAGTGAGCTGGCGCCCTTTCATCCGCTGCTGGACAGCGACATGACGCCGCAGCTGTTAAGACCACAGCACGCCGTGGCTTCACACCGGAGCCGCGGCGGGACGGCGCCACAGGCGGTAAAAGAACAGTTGTCCAGGGCTCGACGCGCCATGCACCGTATTAATCTGCGGGCCGAAAAACTGTTTTGTCGTGAGTTCCTTTAATCAGCATAGGAAAACAAATCTTCTTTTTTGCTACTGCTTGGTAACGAAACAGGAGGAATGGTCATGAAAAATAAAAAAGGCCTGGTGCTTGTTTATACAGGTAAAGGAAAAGGAAAAACAACTGCGGCCTTGGGACTGGCCCTGCGGGCTATTGGTCATGGCGCCCACGTATTTATGGTCCAGTTTAAGAAGGGAGATCCCCATTACGGGGAGATCCAGGCGATTCACAAATACCTGCCTCATTTTACCGTTTTTCAGGCCGGTAAGAACAAAATGCAGCTGGGAATGCTTAAAGAAGATGATCCTGCGATTATACAGGAGGGTTTTCAAAGGGGCAAAGAAGCCCTCTGCAGCGGTCAATACGATCTCTGTATATTTGATGAAATCAACGTTGTCATTGATTATAGGATCCTGCCTGTTTCCGATGTATTGGAGATGCTTGCAGGGCGGCCGGCCCATGTGGATGTTGTGCTCACGGGCCGCAATGCACCTGTGGAAATAATAGAAGCGGCGGATCTGGTCAGCGAAGTAAAGGAAATTAAACATCACTTGAAAAATGGAATCAAGGCCAGGTTGGGGATGGAGTACTAAATATAATATAGAAGAGAACACTGGAGGAGTGGTGGTATGCTTGGTAACCGTATCAGATCTTTCCGCCAGGAAAGAGGCCTTACTTT
>DMPF01000223.1 GCA_003456095.1 Bacillota bacterium | reverse complement strand
GGCCAAGATCGGAAGGGAGGTGTTTACCTTGGGAATACTGTCCTTTATCCTTAACGGTAAGGCCGTGATCGTGGAGCCGGAAGCCGATGCGGTCCTTCTTGACGTTTTAAGGGAAATGCTGGGATTGACCGGAACCAAGCGCGGCTGCGGCGAAGGGGAATGTGGGGCTTGCACGGTCGTTGTTAACGGAGAGGCCGTTAACTCCTGTATTTATCCGGCCTGGAAAGTGAGCAACTGTCACGTGTTAACCGTGGAAGGCCTTGGCAGCCGGGAAGAACCCCATCCTCTGCAGGAAGCCTTTTTGGAAAAGGGTGCTGTGCAATGTGGTTTCTGTACACCGGGTATGCTCATGTCCAGTTATGCCATGATGCAAAAAAACAATTATCCCGGTGAGGAAAATATTAAAAAAGCACTTGCCGGTAATCTATGCCGCTGTACCGGCTACGCAAAAATCATTGCTGCCGTACAAGCTGCCATTAAACTATCTAATGCATAATGCATAGTAACTTATAGTAACTCATAGTTACCGGTATGGTTGCCATTTGCCGAGGCCTATGTTATACTACGTTATGGTTTTAATAACACACGTCGCTTGAGCCGTGAAGGAGTGCTCGGGGTGAGTTCTGCACAGCAATGAGACGGCGGAGGATAAACTATTTCAGGAGGTAAGATAATGGCTGTTGTAACAATGAAACAATTGCTGGAAGCGGGAGTACATTTTGGGCACCAAACCAGGCGATGGAACCCCAAAATGAGGCGGTTTATCTTCACAGAAAGAAACGGTATCTATATTATTGACCTGCAGAAAACAGTGCGCCTTATGGATCTGGCTTATCATTTTGTAAAAGATTTGACCATGCAAGGAGAAAAGATCCTTTTTGTGGGCACAAAAAAACAAGCGCATGATTCCATCGCCGAAGAAGCTGATCGTTGCGAAATGCCCTTCGTCAATCAGCGCTGGCTTGGCGGTATGCTAACAAATTTTGCCACGATCAGTAAGCGCATCAACCGACTCAGAGAGCTCGAAAAAATGGAGGAAGATGGTCATTTCGAAGCCTTGCCGAAAAAAGAAGTAATTAAATTGAATCATGAGAAAGAAAAATTAATGAAATTTTTGGGAGGCATCCGGGAACTGAAGGAACTGCCGGGAGCAGTTTTTGTTGTTGACCCGCGGAAGGAAAAAATTGCCGTGGCGGAGGCAATGAAGCTGGAGATTCCCATTGTGGCCATTGTCGATACCAACTGCGATCCCGATGAAATAGATTATGTTATACCCGGTAATGATGATGCCATCAGAGCAGTAAGGCTGATTACCTCCAAAATAGCTGATGCCGTATTGGAAGGAAAGCAAGGCATGCAGATGGCGGAGAAGAAAGAGGGAGAAGGACAAGAGGAAGCGGAAGAATCCGCTGAACCTGAGGGCGATAAGGAAACAGTGGGCGAATTTGCGCAAAGCGAAGAAGAATTCGCCGGAATCGAAATTCCTGCCGGTCTGGTTGCCGAAGAAACAGAGGGCGCTGCCGGGGCGGCAACGCCTGAAGATAGATGAGTCTGTAAAAGCGGCCAATCCTGATTAAATACACACTTGGAATAAGGAAGTGGTGCCAAATTGATTACAGCAGAGATGGTTAAAGAACTGCGTACCGTCACGGGTGCGGGGATGATGGACTGCAAAAACGCTCTTGTGGAAACAGCTGGCGATAGAGAAAAAGCAATTGCGCTGCTGCGTGAAAAGGGCCTCGCCCGAGCAGCCAAGAAGGCAAGCCGGGTGGCGGCACAAGGTATTGTCGATGCCTATATCCACCTCGGTGGGAAGGTGGGTGTCCTGTTGGAACTTGATTGCGAAACTGATTTTGTAGCAAAGACCGCTGAGTTTAAGGAATTGGCACGGGACATATGCCTGCAAGTGGCGGCAACAAATCCTTCCTATCTGGTAAAAGATGATGTCCCCGCGGATATATTGGACAAAGAAAAAGAAATCCTGCGTGCGCAGGCGCTCCGTGAGGGGAAGCCGGAAAAAATAGTGGATAAAATTGTTAGCGGCAGGATTGAAAAATACTATCAGGAAAATTGTCTGATGGAACAATCATTTATTAAGGATCAGGATATAACTATCAGAAAATTGGTGGCTGAGAAAATTGCAAAATTGGGAGAAAATATGGTAGTGCGCCGTTTTGTCCGCTTTGAAGTAGGCGAAGGGCAAGTCGATGAAGCGAACTGTTAGCAAACAATAAATAATATATTTATTTGGACGCCTTGTATTTTAGGCGTCTTCTGTTTTTAAGCTTGGCGCATATATAGGAATGGTCGAACCCATTTTTATGGCCTTGGAGATAGCCTGGGTCCGGTTTTTTACACCCAGTTTGCGAAATATATTGCGCAGGTGTGTCTTTACCGTATCTACAGCAAGGTTGGTTGCTGCGGAGATCTCCTTGTTGGTCAAACCGCGGGCAAGATGATAGAGGATCTCTTGTTCCCTGGGGGTAAGCATCCTTTCATGGTCCTGTTTTTCTATTTGTTTGCGCGTATGCCCCTCTGTAATATCAGAATCATCGCTGATTCGTTTGCTCAGGCGCGTGTAATCACTGACAATTTGCTGAAATACTGACTGGTCAATTATTGTTTCACCACGATATACCCGGTTGATTGTATCCATTAGTTTCTCCCGGGTGATATGTTTAAGCAAGTATCCGGCTGCTCCGCTCTGGAGTGCCAGACGTATGGATTCGGTATCTTCAAAGACAGTTAAAAAGATTACCCTTATGTGCGGAAAATTCGCCAGTATTTGTCGTGCTGTTTCTATGCCGTTGACTCCTTTCATTTTAATATCCATCAAAATAACATCCGGTTTCAAGGATTTGGTCATGCGCTGCGCTTCCTCACTACTGTGGCCGCTACCGACAATTTCAATCTCCATACAGTTTCCCAGCATTGCCACGAGCCCTTCCCTTACCATGGGATGATCATCAACGATCAGAAGCTTGATGGTCATTACTACCAGTTCTCCCTTCTGACTTATTTTGTAATATTTCTTCCGCTTGTTCCGGAATGGGAATAGTAATGGAAATACGGGTTCCTTTTCCTGGCCAGGACTCAATTTTGCAGGTTCCGCTGAGTAAGAGGGCACGCTCCTGAATGCCGGCTAGTCCAAGACGCTGCGGATAATGATCAGTCGAAAGAAGTGCAGCATCCATGCCGGAACCGTTATCCTGCACAATGAGGGAAACTATATCATCACCGTTGGTTAGTTCAACTTTTACGATGCTTGCCTTGGCGTGTTTAAGCACATTGGTAAGTGCCTCCTGTAGAATGCGAAAAAGTGTTATCTCAATGCGGGAGTTCAGGTTTTCACCTTTCCCTTGTATCGATAAATCAACGGCAATATTATTTTTTTCCTGAAGGTTTTGCAAATATGATTCGACGGCAGGGAAAAGTCCATAATTATCCAGGATGATGGGGCGTAAATCATACAACATACGCCGTATCTCCATGATTTGCTCATTAAGCAGTCTGGTTAAATCTCCCAGATCCGCCTGCCACTCTGCGTAACAACCTTCAGCAGGTGGGGTAATGCGTTGCAAGCGGTACCAGACGGCAATAAGAGATTGAATAATACCGTCATGAAGATCCGCAGCTACTCTTTTGCGTTCGTCCTCTTGGGCAGTAATCATCTTGTTGACAAGTTGGTGCAAGATCTGTTCTTTTTGGCCAAGCATCTCAATTAACTGGGCATTTTCCATGGCGATCGCTGTGGCCCGAGCAATGGCAAAGATAATCTCAGTTTCTTCCTGATTGAAGCCTCCTGTTTCCAGGGGACGATCGACCTGCATGACACCGATTGCCCTGTCTTTGCTGAGAATGGGGGCCAACACCATCCAGCCGTAAGCAAAATCCCTGATAATCTCAGGATTAAGCAGGCGTTTTCTGTTGGCAGGAGTGACAATAACCGGTTGCTGTGCTTCAACAGCACGGGTGATGGCTGGAAATGGTTTAGTACCGCGCAGGGCCTTAAATTTCTTTCTTAAAACAGGATCATAACTTCCCACACCTACAGCCGGGATGAGGGTTTGCTCCTTATCATCAAGCAGATAGATGCAGCTCTTGGCGGAAAAAAAATCAGCGGTAAGCTGGCACACAACATGCAGAACCTCGCGGATATCCAGTGTGGAACTGATTGTGTTGATCATCTCCAGCCAGACAGCCAGCTTCCTCAGGTGAGGATCTTTCTGCCTTTGAAAAAATGATTCTTGCAGCGTATCTGCGATATGTCGGGCTACGGAAACAGCCTTTACCAGCATGTACTGGGCAATATGCCGCTGCGTGCCGAAAATGCCGATCTCCATAATACTTACAGGATCGCCGGACTTAAGCAGTACTGGTAATGTAGTGGCGACTACCGGTTGCAGCGGTTCGAGCATTTTACGGACCTTTTTGCCCTTTTTACCGGTCAGGGCAAGAAATTTATTTAAGCTCAACTGTTGTCCCGGGTTTTTTCCCGCACCGGCAACTTTATCAGCATGCCAGCAGACAGCGGGCTTTCCGTGAGGCAGCAGCACAAGACCGGCATGATGAAATTCAAGTGAATTGACCGTTGTCTGCAGGATATCTTGCAATAATATATCAATTTTTTCGCTTGTTTGAAAAAAGGCCCCGACCTGGCAGGCAAGCAATAATTCACATCGGTCATAATGATCAATCGGCGAATGGGTTTGTATGATCATGCACCACCTGAAAATTACTGATTCATTATATACCTTTCCCCTCGGCTGCGTCAATAAGTAGGCATTTAAAGGGTTAGCGCTTTGGGGTTAATTCTTAATTCACCCCTGAAGAAATTATTGCACGCACACTTAAAACAGAAGGAGTTTGCTGTCGTTTTGACGAAAAAATAATGCAATATTTAAAAGTCTATTTTAAAATTAAGCAGGTGATGGAAATAAAAATGAAATTGCAGGGCAAGGTGGCTATTGTAACCGGGGCCCGTAAAGGAATCGGTGAGGCTGTGGCTCTCTCTCTGGCTCAAGAAGGGGCCGACCTAGTTCTGGTGAGTCGCGGCATTAAGCAGGATGACCCAATCGCCGGAGCAGCCAGAAATTTGGGCAGACGTGTGTTCGTTAAACAGGTTGATGTAGGAGATAGGGAACAGGTAGCAGGGATGGTAAAGGATGCGCTGGAAAGCTTTGGCCGGATAGATGTGCTTTTTAACAACGCAGGTATCACTAAGCCGGCGATGCTCTGGAAAATGACCGCAGCAGAGTGGGACGAGGTTATCCGTATTAACTTAACCGGCACTTTTTACTGCCTGCAGGCTGTAGCAGCTCCGATGATGGAACAGAAAAGCGGTTCCATTATAAACATCACTTCTTCCGCAGGCCTGTTGGGAACTATCGGCCAGGTTAACTATACTGCCGCCAAAGGCGGCGTCTATGCCCTGACCAAGTCTGCAGCAAAGGAATTGGCACGTTATAATATCAGGGTAAACAATATTGCTCCCATGGCGGAGACGGACATGACCGGGACTATTGCCAAAGACCCCCGGTTTCTGGAAAAGTACTTGGAGCGTATTCCCCTAGGCCGTTTTGGCAAACCGGAGGAGATCGGCCCCCTCGTGGTATTTCTCTCTTCTGATGATTCGAGCTATATTACCGGGCAGACAATCTGCATAGACGGAGGTATGGTGATGCTTTGATTCCAGTCTGCCGTACCGGTTATCTGTTAAATAAATATCGAGAAAATATTTTGTATGAGGGAGGAAATAAGTTTGCCAAAAGATGTAGCCGTCGTTGGTGTGGGACAAAGCAGTTTTGTCCGGAATTATGAGGGATCAATCAGAGAGCTTGCCTTTGAAGCTTTTCGTGAGGCTATAAAGGATGCGGGGATAGCCCCTGCCGATATTAATGCTTCCATTATTTGTTCGGCGCCTGAATACGATAAACAGCGTAGTCCCTCCGGTCTTATGGCTGAATACCTAGGCTTAAACCCACAGCCCACCTTTGCTATTGAAACAGTATGCTCT
>DMPF01000183.1 GCA_003456095.1 Bacillota bacterium | reverse complement strand
AGAACTTTTGATTCACAAGTTTAAATAATATGAATGTTCAATAAAATATTTATTAAAATATTTTTATTAAGGAAGGAAATATTTTGATACCGTAGAATAGAATAAGATAAACATCAAGCTTCTCTAAGAGGAGGTAATATCTTTTAATGAATGTCTTAAAGGTTTCAGCAAAGTCTAATCCCAATTCTGTGGCCGGAGCTTTGGCAGGAGTCTTACGGGAAAAGGGAGGAGCGGAAATGCAGGCGATTGGAGCAGGAGCGTTGAACCAGGCGGTAAAAGCGGTGGCCATTGCCAGGGGTTTTGTAGCCCCAAGTGGTATGGATTTGATTTGTATTCCTGCTTTTACGGATATTCAAATCGACGGTGAGGAAAGAACAGCAATTAAACTCATTGTTGAACCGCGCTAGGCATATGCCTGGGGAAACAGGGAGAAAATATTTAACCGGAGTAGTCGGAAAATACTTTTAGTTTACCCTCACTCCCACACTCTCGTTGTTGAGGGTGTGTTTTTTTGTCTAAAAGGGCAGTGACACTTGAGATGGACTATCATTTAGTGGACGGTCATTGTGATACGGTTAGGCGATTTGTTTCTACAGAAGATGACTATGATTTTACACGCCGCAACCGTACGGGACATATTGATTTGCCCCGCTTACGCGATGGTGGGATTAAAATCCAGTTTTTTGCGCTTTATATTGAAAATGAGTTTAAACCGCTGGGGGCTTTGCAAAGATGTCTACAGCTGATTGACGGTTACCGTAGTACTGTGCTAAGATGCGCAGAGGAGCTGCAAACAATATGAAAAGGGATTTTACGACGCTATTCCGATAAGCGGTACACCCATTATTGTGTCGCATACCAACGCCCGCGCCCTATGTAAACATCCACGCAACCTCTCAGATGAACAATTAAGGTTAGTTAAGGAAAATGGAGGGGTAGTGGGCATATCCTTTTACCCACCCTTTGTACACCAGGAGACCTCCTCCCTGAACAAACTGCTGGATCATTTTGTTCATGTGGCAGAAATAGCAGGAGTTGAACATCTTGGGTTGGGCTCTGATTTTGATGGCATCGATCAGACAGTTGATGGCTTGGATGATGTTAGCTGTTTGCACCGCCTCATTGAAGGGTTTTCAGCGCGAGGATTTTCGCCCAAAGAAACGGAGCAAATTGCTTCCAAAAATTTTTTAAGGGTAATAGAAAAAGTTCTACCCAAAGAATAGTTTAGAATCATTTGCACTGGAAGGAGTAAATAATAAACAATGGCAGAAGCTGACCTGCATGTTCATACGTCTTTTTCCGACGGCAAACTGACTCCTTACCAAGTTATAGAAACTGCTTGCAGCAGGGGGCTTGCCGCGGTGGGAATCACCGATCATGATACGATGAGGGGTATTCCGCAGGCACTGTGGGCAGGACGGAAGCTGAATATGGAAGTTGTCCCGGGAGTTGAATTAAGTACATATTATATTGGTAAAGAGATTCATATTTTAGGTTATTACTGCCAAGCGGAAAACCCTCTGCTGAAAAAAACTCTATCAATTATCAGGATGGATCGGTATAATCGGATCATTAAAATGCTGGCACTCTTAAAAAAAAGCGGTATCGATCTGGCCATCAAAGATGTGCTTGAAGTAGCCGGGGGAGGGGAGTCGCTGGGCAGGCCTCACCTGGCAGTAGCGCTCTGCCAAAAAGGGTTTTGTCGGACACCGGGAGAAGCTTTTCATCGTTTCCTCAGTAAGGGGAAGCCAGCCTTTGTTAAACGTCTGAAGATCAGCTCCCCTGTTGCAATTCAGCTTATTCGCAGATCAGGGGGAATAGCAGTGCTGGCTCACCCAAAGTTGTACTGTAAAGACAGCATTATTCCACTACTTACCCGGTATGGCCTTGCGGGGATTGAGGTATTTCATCCCGACCATCGTAGACTTGATTGCCGCAGGTATTATCTTTTTGCAAAGAAGTTACATCTAATCGTAACCGGAGGATCTGATTTTCACGGTCAGGATACAGCTTCCCTTGCTGCGCCCGGTGATGTAGCAGTAAGTTATTACTGCCTTGAAGCGTTAAAGAAAGCAGTCGGAGTTTAGAGGTAAGAATATAACAGATGAGGTGTTTTATAATGCATGAAAGAGTACGTTTTGCCCCCAGCCCTACCGGGGAACTGCATATCGGCGGGGTTCGTACCGCCCTTTTCAACTGGCTTTTTGCCCGTAATAAGGGTGGTAAATTTATACTACGGGTTGATGATACGGATAGGCAACGTTCTTCTGAAGTATACCTGCAATCTATCCTCGATTCCTTTAGGTGGCTGAACCTGACCTGGGATGAAGGACCGGAAATTGGCGGAGACTATGGGCCATATCGCCAATCGGAGCGGTTATTCCTTTACCGCGAGGAGGCAGAAAGGCTGCTCGCCTGCGGTAATGCTTATCCTTGTTTTTGTACGGCGGAAGATTTGGAAATGGAGCGGGAGAGGTGCCGCAGTATGGGACAGCCTCCGCGATATAGCGCTCGCTGCCGTAATTTGACGGTGGCAGCTGCAGATGAGAAAAAAAATGAAGGGCAGACATACGTCATTCGTGCTGTTACGCCAAATGAAGGGGAGACCGTGGTAGATGATATAATTCGGGGTAAAGTAACTTTTCTAAACAAAGTATTTGACGATCCCATCATTATAAGATCTGATGGATTGCCAACCTACAACTTTGCCTCCGCTGTAGATGATTTCAATATGGAGATAACCCATGTGATCAGGGCGGAGGAGCACCTCTCAAATACTCCACGTCAACAAATAATCGCCGGGTTGCTTGGTTATGCCATTCCTTATTACGCCCATGTTCCCATGATTCTGGCACCGGATCGCAGCAAGCTGAGTAAACGGCATGGCGCCACATCGGTGCAGGAATACCGGGATCAGGGTATTCTCCCGGAGGCTTTGCTCAATTACCTGGCGCTGTTGGGCTGGTCACCGGGAGAAGACAGGGAGATATTGAGCGTGGAGGATATGATTAAAATATT
>DMPF01000136.1:7312-7442 GCA_003456095.1 Bacillota bacterium | reverse complement strand
GATTGATCCGCCCGCACTTATAGAGGATGACACGCTGCTGCTCCCTGTAAAAATTCACATCACTGTATTTCGGTACCGCCGCACCGCTGATCGGGTCGCGGTAGAAAAGCCGCTCCACATATTTGCCGTC
>DMPF01000136.1:575-6938 GCA_003456095.1 Bacillota bacterium | reverse complement strand
GCATCCTCGACCTGAACCTTGGTGTAGAAGATCCCCTCCGGTTCCACAATAGTGATCGGACCCTGTTCACAGAAGCCGTGGCAGCCGGTATAATCTATTTCAACCCCTTCCAGTGACAACCGGGCCGTTTCGGCGCGCAAAGCTTCGTAAACATCGGCAGAAGCGCTGGAAAGACATCCCGTTCCCTGGCAGATGAAAATCTTCCGGCTAGCCGTCATGGCGATTCCCGTCCTTTTTAAACAGTTGTCTCAACCTTTTGGGGTTCATATTGCCATAAACACGGTTGCTCACAACCATGGTGGGCGCAAGCGCGCAGACACCGATACAGGCCACGGTTTCCAGCGTATACTCCATATCCTCGGTGGTCTCGCCCTCCTCGATGCCAAGCTCTTGCTTCACCAGTTTCAGTATGGTCTTGCCGCCGCGAACATGACAGGCAGTGCCACGGCATACTCTGACCACGTTTTTGCCACGGGGCTCGTTATAAAGTTGGGTGTAAAAAGAAATAACGCCCTGCACCTCGCTGGGGAAAAGGCCCAGGGCTCCGGCAATCACCGGTATGGATTCCGGTGGGATGTAGCCCATCTCATCCTGAAGTTTCTGCACCAGCGGAATCAAGGGCCATCTATTCTCGCTGTATTCGCCGACGATTTCACGGACACGGCCCATGTCTATCCTGGAAGAATCTTTGGCATCCACATTACACATTATGCTCGATCCTTTCTATTCTGACATAGCATACATTAAGCGAAGCCCTGCCGGCTCCCGGTTTTTTTTCAAGGCAAAACAGCCTGTTTGCCTCCGGGAAAGAGGCCGGCAGAGAAACCGTTCCCGTGGGAAGATCTGCATCAGTTTTCAGTACTGCGCTCAGCGCGGCTGCGGGTGAAACGATCCTGACCCGTGCGCCCGCCGTCAATCCGAGCTTTTCCGCATCCCCAGGATTTACTAAAAGGTGCGGCTCCGTCAAAAAGCGCCGCAGGCGCGAAACCTTGCCTGTTCGTGCTCCGCTGCCGAAATGGGGCAGGGACGACTGCAAAACAAGTGTGTACGGGTAATCCCCGCTTGCCGCTTCCGGCTCAAAGCCAACCGCGGAAAAACGGGCAAATCCGCTTAAGGATTGCCGGCAGCTGTCACGCCGTTGCTCCCAGAAGCTCCAATCATCATCAAACCTGCCATCTTCATGGCAATAGCCCTCATACAGAGGGATAAACTCCTCAATATCATCCATCACCTGCTGCAAATCAGCAAAAGGCAGCGGCTGTCCCAGCTGACCAGCCAGTCTGAGGATAATCTGCCAATCGGGGAGGCTTTCTCCGGCCGGTCTCACCGCCCGCCGCAGGTGCCCAATCCGGCCCTCGAAGTTAGTGAAGGTCCCATCCTTCTCGGCAAAACTGGCTGCCGGCAAAACTACATGGGCCAGCTTCGCCGTCTCGCTGAGAAACAGATCCTGGACAACAAGAAATTCAAGAGATGATAAAGCATTCCTTACCAGATCCGTCTGCGCCCAGCTTGCAGCCGGGTTCTCACCGACGACATACATTCCCCTGATTTTACCGTCTTTTCCAGCACCTAAAAACATATCGGCCGCGGATATACCCTGTTTGCTGGGCAAGCTTTTTTGCCAGTGCCGCTCAAATTTTTTTCTGATGTGATAATTGAAGATATGCTGGTAACCGGGAAGGAAATCAGGGATGGCCCCCATATCGCAAGCTCCCTGGGCGTTGCTGTCTTTTTGCATGGCATAAATGCCGCAACCCCTGCACCAGATATTCGCCGTCAGCAGCGCCAGATTTGCCAGCGCCTTGACACTATCCGCCCCCCTGCTCTGCTTGGTAATCCCTGTGCCAAAAATGATCACCGACGTTGCCGCTGCCGCGTAAAGACGCGCCGCTTTGTCTATCTCTTCCCGGGAAACACCGGTTATGCTTTCCGCGTATTCGGGCGTATATTTCTCCAGCGCCTTGTGCATCGCCTCAAAGTTATCTGTCTTTCTGACCACAAATTCCGTATCCAGCAAACCTCCTTCGATAATGCTCCTGGCTATGGCGTTGAGCAGAACCGGATCCGTGCCGAACTTCGGGCGCAGCCATAGCTGGGCAAAGCTCGCCAGTTTAGTGCGCCTCGGATCAATGACAATCAGCCTGGTTTGTTTAAATTTAACCGCCCGCTTGATCGTATAAGCGACCTGTGGCGCGGAAACTGCAGGATCGGTGCCCGCAATCATGATTACGTTGGCTTGTTCAAGGGCGCTGAGATGATTGGTTGTGCCCGGGAAACCCACCGACGCGCCCAGCCCCTCCCGGGTGGCGGCATTATAAAGGTTGGCGCTATTGTCAATATTATTGGTCCCCAACACCGTACGCGCGAACATCTGCAGGAGATAATTCTCTTCATTGCTACATTTTGGTGAACCAAATACGGCCAGGCTGCCGGCGCCAAAGCTATCCTTTACTTGTTGCAGCCCCGCCGCCGCAGCCGCCAGGGCTTCATCCCAGGACACCTCCCTGAAGCCGCCTTCATCCCTGAGCAAGGGCCTCAGCAACCTTTCCTTGCTGTGGGTGAAGTCCTCGCCGTAGCTTCCCCGTACACAAAGGGCACCGCGGCTGGACATCCTGTTTTTCCCTGGCAATGCACGCACTGCTTTGCCGCCTTTAATCTCCAGGCGGACAGCGCAGCCGCAGCCGCAAAAAGGACAGGTCGTCATCACCGCGGTCTTAGTTGTGCCCTGATAGGCACTATCTTTTTCCATCAGCGCACCCGTGGGGCAGACAGCCACACAGGTACCGCAAAAGGTGCAATCCGTTTTTTCCAGAGGGTTATCCCCAAGGGTGGCCGGCTGGGTCTTAAACCCCCTGCGGTAATAATCCACTACCCCTTCGACAACCAGTTCCTGGCAGGCCCTGATACACCTGGCGCACAGGATGCACTTGCTTAAATCCCTTGTGATATACGGGTTGGCCTCCCTGATTAACGCCGGCTGGGGTATCCTCTCCAGCTCAATACGGCCTATCCCCAGATCTGCCGCAAATTGCCGCAGCCGGCAGCGGTTTCCTTTATCGCAGACAACACAGGAATCGGAGTGGCTGGCCAACATCAGTTTAACAATTGTCCTGCGGTGTGCAACAACCCGTGGCGAGTCCGTATTGATCTTCATGCCGGGAGAAATAGGCGTCACACAGGACACCAACAAAGCGCCGCTTTTTTCATCCTCCACCAGACAAAGACGACATGCCCCCGCAGGGGTGAGGTGGGGGTCATTACAAAGGGTGGGTATCTCGACCCCCGCCTCCAGTGCCAGATTAAGCACAGTCATTCCCGCCTGGCCGCTGATCTCACGTTTGTTTAAAGTGATGGTCACCTGTTGCACTGAACTTAAATGACCTCCTTCCAATTGGAACGCGACGAAATTACGCGGTCAGCTGATTGTGCATGGATGTCCCGTTCATGCGCTCTCCCCGGCTTACAGCACGAATTGCGGCCAACAGCTGCGAACTGACACTTTTCTTGGGGATGAATCCGTAAGCTCCCGCTTCACAGCTGGCACGGATATTTTCCTCATCATCATACTGACTGAGTACCAGCACTTTAACTTTCTCCCTGCACTCCCGGTGAATCTCCCGGGTCGCCTCCAGACCGTTCGTGCCCGGCATGACGATATCCATCAGGACCACATCGGGATACAGCTTAAGCGTTTTTTCCACCGCATCCCGGCCATCGACGGCTTCACCGACAATATGAATGTCCTTTTGCAAATTCAACAGCGCGCTGATCCCTTCCCGCACCACTGTATGATCATCCGCCACCAGCACCTTGATCGTGCGCGTCTCCGCATCCATAAATTTGTCAATAAAGTGTACCAGGGCAGAGATCTCCACCGGCCTCTGGAAGTACTCTTCGGCCTCCATGCGCAGCCCCTCGTCATTTCTCCAGCCTGCGGTCAGTTGTTTTTCCCTCGGGGCATCAACCACGATATGGGGAATATTGGAGAACAATGATAGCTTTTTGAACCACCTGTGCAGCAAAAACGCATCACCCCGCGGCTTGATCGTCCCCAGGACAACCAGATCCGGCCTCTCGGCCATGGCCGCTTTTTGTGCCTGGATTCTATCCGTAACTAACACCATTTCATATTTGGCCTTTAGTTCACCACCCAGCTTTTGCGAGAAATCAGCATCATCATCAACAATCAAAACCAATAGCCTCTTTTCCATTTTCCACCTCTCCTTTCTCCGGCAAACGCCGGCAGCATTTAACTATATTATATGAATATACTGAAAATTAAGATAGAGGCATTTCCCCTGATAAGTGAGGGAAATTTCCCCTAAATATCTGCGCAGTTTACTCTTTTTTTCCTCGATCTTTGCTCCGTATTCGACCGTTAAAGTACAATAATCCCTTTACGGACAGCATACTTTACCAGGTCAATGCGGTTATGCAGATCAAGTTTGGCCATCAGGCGCGCTTTGTGTCCTTCCACCGTTTTAGGGCTGACGATCAGCATTTTGGCGATTTCCTTTGTCGTATAGCCTTCTGCCAGCAGTTTGAGAATTTCCCTTTCCCGGTCTGTCAACTGCTCATAGGGGTCAAGGTTTCTCTTGCCGGTTATCTCCCGCTGAAAATTCTCCACCAGAAACTTTGCCACGACAGGCGATAAAAAGGACTCACCACGGCTAACTGAGCGAATGCCGGCCACAAGGTCGGAGGAAGCCACAGTTTTGCTAATAAAGCCGCGCGCGCCTGCCTCGATAATTTTAAAAACATATTCCCGGTCGTCATACTGTGTCAACGCCAGCACCTTGCTATCCGGAAACTCCCGAGTCAATCGCCGTGTCGCCTCCAGTCCGTCCATTACCGGCATGGCAATATCCATCAGCACCACATCCGGCTTCAACTTCCTGGTCATCTCCAGCGCTTCCGCACCATTGCTGGCCTCGCCCACCACTTCCATCTCCGGAGATAGTCCAAGTAAGGCACAGACGCCCTCACGCACGATGGTGTGGTCATCCACAACCAAAACCTTAATCTTCCGCATAACGCGCACCCGCTTTTCTGCTCTTCCAGCGTTCACCCACCGGAATAGTAGCCCGAACCATCGTCCCTTTGCGTGGCTCTGAGTGTACTGAGCATATGGCGCCGATCAGTTTCATCCGCTCATGCATATTAAAGAGGCCGTAGCCACGGCCCCGCTCACCGGTTTCAGGAATCTTGCTCACATCAAATCCCCTGCCATCGTCGCTGACCCGCAGCACAAGATTGCCATCCTCAAACTGCAGCGAAATAATCACATGCTTCGCCTGCGCATGCTGAACAACATTGCCAATAGCGCTTTGCAGCCAGCGGAAAAGGGCAACCTCCTCCTCTTGCTGCAAAATTGTTTTAGTTTCCTCCAGTGCAAATTCAAAATGCGGCCGGATACCGAGCGGTGTTAAACTCGTTTCCGCATATTGCCGGATTGCCGGCACCAGTCCCAGAATATCGAGGAGCACCGGTCGCAGATCGGCAATCAGCCGGCTAACCTCAATATTAACCCTCACCGTGGAGGCGTGGGTCTTTTTCAGCATGGTCTTGAATTGTTCATTCTTAATGCCAAGCATATCCACCATCTCAATCAGCGCCTGCAGGTTCAACGCCAGACCGGCCAGAGTCTGACTGGTCTCGTCATGGAGCTCCCGGGCAATTCTTTTCCTTTCCTCTTCTTGCGCCAGGATAATCTGCCGTGCCAGGAGACGATACTTCTCCCGGCTCTTTTTCAGCCGTTCACCAAGTCTGGTATGCTCAATCGCGATTCCCAGCTGGTCGCCGATGGAATGGAGCAAGTGGGCGTCCGCTTCGGTAAAACGGCGTAGCGTCTGGCTTGCACAGTTCATCACCCCCAGCACCCTTTCTTTAGCCTGGAGCGGAATACTGACAAATGTTCTCAAGCCTTGTGCGCTGACAAAGTGAGTCTTAATGGCATCTGCATCTGACGAGATGTCATCCACAATAATTACCTTACCGCTTTCCGCAACCTTGCCGGCAATTCCCTCCCCAAGCCTGAGGTACAACTGCTCCACCTGTTCGTCGGACAAACCCCGATACAACCGGTAACTGAGCAGGCCTGAGTCTTCATCGAGCAGCATGATCCCGCCGGCTGTCCCGTCCACCAGTTCCAGTGTTGTATTAAGCCCGATGCTGAGTATCGCCTCCAGGTTGGACAGCCCGCTGATGGCAGATGCTACGCGGCTTAATAGCACCAATGGGCAAGCTCTGTTTTCATCCTTCTTGCTCAAACAGTAGTTTAGCAACTCCGTTGCCGCTTTATTGCTTTTCATGCCGAATAACGCACCTCCTTATTCACGCACAATCTGAATCCAGGTCTGGCCA
>DMPF01000136.1:0-212 GCA_003456095.1 Bacillota bacterium | reverse complement strand
GTCCTGGAAATAAAAGCGGGTCGGGGAAGCAGCATCCTGCTTCTTCCATCTTCCCCGGAAACGCTCTCCCAGGGCATAATAGTCGATGGTTCCCTCACCGATCAGATCCGGGGTAGGGCGGCGGAACAGATCAGTCCCGTGCGGTACGTATTGAATGATTATATTGCGGGCATAGATGACTGTGCCTCCGGCATCCCGGTGAGGCTGCCCTC
>DMPF01000107.1:1266-2572 GCA_003456095.1 Bacillota bacterium | reverse complement strand
CACCTTTGGCGGCAACCCGGTAGTCTGTGCCGCCGCGATGGCCGTATTAAAAGAAGTGTTGCGGGAAGGCTTTATTTCGGAAACGGAAAAAAAGGGCGCCTATTTACGGGAGGGACTGCTTGCACTGCAGCATAGATTTCCCAGGCTGCTGAAAGAGGTGCGGGGTTTGGGCCTGATTCAGGGGATAGAACTGACCGGGGACGGTCTGGCCATACAAAGATACTGTGCCGCCGGGGGGCTTTTGGTTAATTGTATTGCCGGCAAGGTTTTGCGTTTACTGCCACCTCTGACGGTGAATATCGCGGAGATAGACGCTGCCCTGAAAATCATGGAAGAGTCGCTGGCGCAGCATGCTGGTGAAGCTGGAAGATAAGTCTGTTCCCCTATGCCCCGCAAAACAGGGGCGCCATCAGCGGGACGAAAACAGCCCGGCCCTCAATAATGTGTGAATAACACAATCGCAAGCGGGCATTGAGGAGGTGTAAAGACATATGAAAGAAATGCGCGGCCGGCATTTTTTAACACTGCAGGATTATACGGCAGCGGAGATAACGTATTTACTGGATCTGGCCGTTGAATTGAAAGGCAAGCAGCAGCAAGGAGAGCCCCATCCCTTTCTGGCCGGTAAGACTCTGGGAATGATCTTTGAGAAACCTTCGACGCGCACCAGGGTATCATTTGAAGTGGGGATGTGGCAGTTGGGAGGGCATGCCCTTTTCTTAAGCAGTCAAGAGCTGCAGATCGGCCGGGGCGAGCCGATCCGGGATACGGCAGCCGTTCTTTCCCGTTATCTGGACGGCATGATGATACGGACCTTTGCCCATAGTACAGTGGAGGAGTTGGCCCGCCATGCCACCGTTCCGGTAATTAACGGTCTTACAGATCGCTATCACCCCTGTCAGGCTCTTGCCGACCTTATGACCATACGGGAGAGGAAAGGTTCGCTGCGTGGGCTGCGGGTAGCCTATCTTGGCGACGGCAACAATGTGGCCCACTCCCTCATGCTGGGCTGCACGAAATTGGGTGTACATATTAACGTGGGTGCTCCCGCTGGTTATTGGCCGCTGGCCGATGTTACAGCCAATGCCGAGAAAAACGCGACTGTATCCGGTTGCGATCTTATAATTACCTCCGATCCTGTTGCGGCGGTAAAGGGAGCGGATGTGATTTATACAGATGTCTGGGCCAGTATGGGACAGGAGCATGAAAAAATTAAGCGGCGCGCAATATTTGCCCCCTTTCAGGTGAACAAAGATATAATGGCTCATGCCGGGCCTCAAGTTATCGTGATGCACTGCCTGCCGGC
>DMPF01000107.1:0-875 GCA_003456095.1 Bacillota bacterium | reverse complement strand
CGTGCTGGATCAGGCCGAGAACCGTATGCATGCACAAAAAGCGCTGATGACAGCATTAATGGGAGACTTCCTTTAATATTTAATGAGGGATGGTGTGGTTAATGGCCAAGGTTGTGCTGGCATATTCAGGAGGATTGGACACATCCATTATTGTTAAATGGCTGAAAGAAGAATATGGCTATGAGATAATTGCCTTTGCCGCCGATGTTGGGCAGGGCCCCGATGAATTGGATGGTCTGGAAGAAAAGGCCCTTGCTACCGGTGCGTCAAAAGTGATTATTCTGGACCTGCGCAGAGAATTCGTGGAGGATTTTGTTTTTCCCATGATCCAGGCGGGAGCCCTCTATGAGAGGAAATATATGATGGGAACGGCAATTGCACGGCCTCTGATCGCCAAAGGTATGGTCCAGGCGGCTTTGGCTGAGGGGGCCGACGCGGTAGCCCACGGAGCCACGGGAAAGGGTAACGACCAGGTGCGTTTCGAGTTGACGGTGAAAGCGCTTGCACCCAGGTTAAAGATCATTGCACCCTGGCGCATCTGGAATATCCGCTCCCGCAGCGATGCCATTGCCTATGCCAGAGCGCACAAAATACCTGTTCCGATCACGGTGGAAAAGCCGTACAGCATGGATCGCAACCTTTTGCATATCAGTTACGAAGGGGGCATCCTGGAGGATCCGGCCAATGAGCCGCAAGAGGATATGTTTCGCTTGAGCTGCTCCCAGCAACAGGCTTCAGTGGAACCGGAAGAGGTGGAGCTCTCTTTTATCAAAGGACGGCCCGTTGCCCTTGACGGAGTTAAGCTTGAAAGCGTTATGTTGTTGGAGAAACTTAATATGCTGGCGGGCCGGCATGGCGTGGGCCGGGTCGATATT
>DMPF01000161.1 GCA_003456095.1 Bacillota bacterium | reverse complement strand
AACTTTCCTGTTTTATAAGTAAGTAAGCGGGTACCTACCTTGACAACAATTGTTTTAATTTCTTGTTGTTTAATTGGCCTTGGTAGCATAAATTTTCGCCCCCTGCCAGGAACTTATGGCTTATAAGCTATTTTAATTCTGGTTTCCCATCTCTTTACTGCGGCTCGCTCCAACGATTACGGCTTTTGCAATAGCTGCACGTATGTTACCATCCTCCAGTGCCAGTAAGGCCGCACATGTTATGCCTCCCGGAGAAGTAACCTGACTTTTCAGTACAGCCGGATGAAGGCCAGTTGTAAGGACCATTTTAGCTGCACCAAAAACCGTCTGGGATACCAGAAGCTGGGCCACATCCCTGGATAAACCCACTGCTACGCCGCCGTCGATCAGAGCTTCAATTACCAGGTAAATATAGGCAGGACCACTGCCACTTAATGCTGTAACCGCATCAAAATGTGCCTCCTCAAGCGGTAGCACTTTTCCGAGAGGTTTTAATAGCTGAAGGACAGTTTCCTCTTCCTCACTGGAAACAGATTCACTCTTACATGCCACAATCATTCCTTCTCCTACTAGAGATGGAGTATTTGGCATCAGGCGAATAATTTTTTGCTCTTTACCTAGGTAATCCTGGTAAAATTTAATTTTCAAGCCCGCGGCTACCGAAACAAGCAAATGATTGGCATTTAAGCATGGTTTTATTGATAGAAGCAGCTTGGGGATATCCTGGGGTTTTACAGATATGAAAATCTTCTTAGCATCCTGACAGAAGACAGGAAGACTTTGGGCCACCATTAATCCGAGTTTTGCCTGCAGGCCAGCAGTTTTGTCCGTATCCTGATCATAAACGACCATTTCCTGGGGATTAACCAATCCGGCGGATATAATTCCCTCCACCAGAGCTACCCCCATGTTGCCGTACCCCAAAAAACCAATCAGTTTATCCCCCTCCGCTCCCCTATTAAGGATATAAAGATATAATTATTGTATTATAAAGAACATCTCAATGCAATGAAAAATATCGGGACACAATGAAAATTAAATGCAGATGCTTTTTAACGCATGGTTTTTAAATGGTTTTTAAAATGGAATTGACAAACAGATACATGAAGGCTAAAATAATAATAGCATAGGGGAGTAGCTCAACTGGCAGAGCGGCGGTCTCCAAAACCGTAGGTTGCGGGTTCAAGTCCTGTCTCCCCTGCCAGGAATATTTTAAAATTATTCTCTGCAACCCGAGGAAAAATCCCAGAGAGGGAAGGTGTGTTCAATAATAGAAAGTCTCAACGAATTGAAAACCCTCTGGGAATATTCCACGGACGCTTTCCTGATATTGGATGACCAAGCTACCATTCTTTACGCCAATCCGTCAATAGAGGATATCTCCGGGTTGGGCTTGAAACAGGTGCTGAATAGCAATATCAGGGAGTTGCTTAATGCTGGCCTGATCAGTGACTCCGCTTCAATGGAGGCAATTAAAAGCAGAAAAAGAACCACAAGGGAAATTAAGACGTTTAGCGGGAAGCACATTGTCAGCACGGCTACCCCAGTGATGAATGGTACAGGCTCTCTGCACCGTGTTGTATGTAATATTAGAAGTGTCGCCATCCTTCCTCAGAAAAAGAATACGCTGTTGCCGCAAAAAATGCCTGGGTCAAGCGGACAGGATAACACTTCAGCTTACGCCATCTCCATCGATAATGGCAGGTATTTGCTTGTTTATAAAAGCAGGAAAATGAAAGAACTGGTGGATTTGGTCCTGCGCTTGGGACGGGTCGACTCAACGATCCTCCTGCATGGGGAAACGGGTGTGGGGAAGGAATTGATCGTACGCCTCATTCACGAACAGAGCATGCGGGCTGCTACGGGCAGTTTCGTTAAGTTAAACTGTGCTGCCATTCCGGGCAACCTGTTCGAAGCTGAATTGTTCGGCTATGAAGCGGGGGCGTTCACCGGCGCCCTGCGCAGCGGCAAAGAAGGTTATATCGAACTGGCCCACAAAGGAACCCTCTTCCTTGATGAAATATCTGAACTGCCCTTTGAGATGCAGTCAAAACTACTTGCTGTTCTGCAGGACCGGGAGGTAACCCGTGTCGGCGGCAGGAAAGCAAAACCGGTGGATTTGCGTATTATCGCTGCGACCAACAAGGACTTGGAGAAGATGATCAGGGCTGGTTCTTTCCGCAATGATTTATTCTACCGCCTTAATGTTATTCCCTTAGTAATTCCACCCCTGAGGGAACGGAAAAGGGATATTCCTGCACTCATTGCATATTTTTGTAAACGGTTAGAGCAGACGTATGGGATCAGGAAGGAGATCACTCCTGAGGTTATCAGCCACCTCTTCTGTTACCCTTGGCCCGGCAACGTAAGGGAGTTGGAAAGCCTGGTAGAGAGGCTTTTGATCACTTTCACCCAGCAGAAAATCACCACTGATTGCCTACCGTATCCTTACGCGGCGGCCGGTGGCGGAGGCGAGAAGACCCTTAAGAACATAGTTGAGTCGTTTGAACTGGAATTGATCAGCGAAGCGCTGGAGCAGTATAAGACAAACATCGAAGCCGCGGAAAAGTTGGGCATCAGTCTCTCCAGCCTGAATAGAAAAATCCGCAAGATAGAGGAAATGGTCTGAAACAGTTAAGTATGTTCGGTAAAAAAGAGCGGCCCGAGGTATTAATTCCCCCTGCCGCTTTTTTCGTATGCGCTGTTGTATCCTTTTTATGAAACCTGGATCTTGCGCCGCTCTTCGGACCGTAATTCACGGCGTAGCAGCTTGCCCACTTTGGATTTTGGCAGCATATCACGAAACTCGATGTATTGAGGGACCTCGTAGGAGGAAAGGTGGTCGCGGCACCATTTCAACAACTCGTAGGAAGTAACCCCTTTTACATCCTCTTTAAGGACGACGAAGGCTTTAATCCGTTCACCGAACTTTTCATCGGGCACACCGACCACACAGGACGCAATCACCGCGGCATGTTCCTGCAGTGCGGCCTCCACCTTTGAAGCCGCCACCCGGTAACCCTTGTGCTTGATAATGTCCGCGGAGCGGTCTGCAAAATAAAGCCACCCCTCTTCGTCAACCCGCACCATGTCACCTGTGCGGTACCATAAACGGCCATGCAACTCCACGAAAGAATTGGCCGTTTCCTCGGGCTTATTCCAGTATTCCCTGACCATGTTTTCTGAAGAAACGAGAAGTTCTCCTGCCTCGCCGGGAGGCATCTCTTCTGACGTCTCCGGATCGACGACCATAACTTTTTGGAAGGAGATGATCTTGCCTGCACTGTTTTCCGGGAATTCATCTAACCCGGTGGGAATGAGTGAAACACCTCCGCATGTTTCCGTTGCACCATACCCTACGTAAACCTTTTTACCGAATTTATTGTACCACCTTCTGGCCACTTCCCGGGGCATGACATCCCCCCCGCTGAAATTGTACTTCAAGGAACTGAGGTCGTAAAGGTCTACCCGGTCATGTTCCAGGACCATACGGTAAAGGGTGGGCGTGCCAAAAAAAGTGGTGGCTTTATAATGCTGGATATGGTCAAAGATGGCATCTAGATTCATTTTGGGAAGCAGGATGACCGTATCCCCGGAAAACAAGGCGCCAAAGCCCAAGGCCTGGCCGAGAATATGATAAAGGGGGGCCCCCTGGATAACCACATCCTCGCCCCTTGGGATCAGGGCTTCGCCCGCTCTGCGCTGTTCATCCATGGCTTGTAAAAAGAGCTTGTGGGTAATGGGCACTCCCTTGGGAAAGCCCGTTGTTCCTCCGGTGTACAGCATTTCTGCAATATCCATGCTCTCTGCCTTGATTGCCGGCAGGAGCGGCGCACTTTTACCTGCCTTGAGGAGGTTTTTATAGGTGATGATGTTTTCCCCGCCACCGAAACTGCCTCCCGGTATTTTGCTGTACATTTTGCCGATAATCGTTTTATAAAGGGGCAAGTGGTCTGTCATAGTACACACAACAATCCTTTTCAGAGGCGTTTCCGTAAAGACACGGGATACATAACCAAAATTGGTGTCCATGCAGAAAATCGTCTCGCTTCCGCTGTCGCTGGCGATATATTTTAC
>DMPF01000035.1 GCA_003456095.1 Bacillota bacterium | reverse complement strand
AACGGCTGGCGCTGGTTCCAATGGGAAAATATTGCCATCGGCAGCGCGGATGGCAATATAGTGGAGCTGTGCTGCCTGGGAAGGGATATAACCGAACTGAAAGAGGTAAAACATAGCATCGCCGCTGAAGCGTTAAAATGGGCGGAAAAAAGGTCCCACGACATTCTGGATTCTTTGGAAGTAGCTTACTGCGAAGTGGACCTCTCCGGCAAAATTACCTTATGCAATCAGTACGTCGCTCAACTACTCGGCTATAATCGGGATGAATTTATAGGGAGGGATTACAGGCACTTTTTCACGAAGCGGAAAATTGTAGTGCAGGCCGTGGCGGAAATGCGCAGATCCGGTCGGTCCCAGCGCCTTTCCCCCCTGGAGATCCTTGGCAGAAACGGCGGTATTATTTATGGAGATTTTTCTTTTGCCCCCCTGAAGGACAATAACGGCAGCATGGTGGGAGTCAGGGTGTCGGGACGTGACATAACAGCGCGCAAACGGGCAGAGGATGCGCTTCAGAATGCCTGCAGGCGCCAGGATGAGATCATTGATTTTTTACCCGACGCCACCTTCGTTATCGACAATAACGGTATTGTGGTCGCCTGGAACAAAGCCATTGAGGAGGTGTCAGGCGTATCCAGAGATAATATGTTGGGCAAGGGAAATTACGAATATGCACTTCCTTTTTACGGGGAACACAGGCCTACTTTGATCGATCTGGTTTTGATGCCCGAGGCTGAATTTGCCAAGCATAGGAAAAGGTATGAGAGCATTGAGTGGAAAGGAGATAAGCTCTTCGGCAGGATTTATGCCCCCGGGGCATACAACGGCACAGGGGCCTATCTTTGGGCAATAGCGGCAAAACTATATGACGCCGCTGGAAATATCGTCGGCGCCATTGAAACCATACGCGATATTACCGAGCGAAAGCGCTACGAAGAACGGCTGAAATATCTGAGCCTGCACGATCAACTGACCGGTCTGCACAACCGGGCTTATTTTGAAAATGAGTTGCACCGTTTGAATAAAAGCAGGGAATACCCTATTACCATTCTTGTTGCAGACGTTGACAACCTTAAGCTGTTCAATGACACCATGGGACATAACACTGGCGACAAACTCTTAAAATACTGTACGGCAGTCCTGCGAAGATCGCTGCGCGCTTCAGATATTCTGGCGCGCGTGGGGGGTGACGAATTTGCCGCGATCATCCCCCGCACCGGTGAAAAAGATGGCAAAGAGATCGCGTTGCGTATATCCTCGCAGCTGGCGCATTACAACCATAAAAAGCGAAAGGGCCAGCCGTTCCTCAGCATCTCACTTGGTTTGGCTACGGCGGAAGACGCAAGCAAGCCCCTGCTGGAAACAGTAAAAGAAGCGGACGACCGGATGTACCGTAATAAATTTCACCGGGGAGCTACCGCCAGCTACCAGGTGATTGCTTCGCTCCTGGCGATGCTGGGGGAAAGGGATTTTGTTACTGAAGGACATGCCCGCCGGCTGGAGGAGTTGTGTCTGAATATCGGGAAGAAAATCGATTTGTCGCAAGAAAAACTGGCAAACCTGTCTCTGTTGGCGCAGGTTCACGATCTGGGCAAAGTGGGCATCCCAGACCGGATCTTGTTCAAAGATTGTCTGCTTGACAATAGCGAAATGGAGATTATGCGGCAGCATTGCGATAAGGGTTACCGCATTGCCCTTTCTTCCGCAGACCTCTCCGAAACAGCGGAGCTAATCCTGAAGCATCACGAACACTGGGACGGCAATGGCTATCCCATGGGCATCAAGGGTGAGGATATCCCCATCGAATGCCGCATTTTGGCCATTGTGGATGCCTACGACGCCATGACCAGCGATCGGCCCTACCGCAAAGCTATGAGCAGCAAGATAGCGATTGCGGAGTTGAAAAGATGTGCCGGCACCCAATTTGACCCTGAGCTGCTGGAAGTATTTCTATCAATAATATCGTGAAAAATTTCGGGACACAAATTTCGGGACATAATGAAAATTTTTGGCTAAAAATTTTCTTTGTGTCCCGAAATTATTGTCCCGAAATTTTTTTGATCCTTATGCTTCAAACGCTGCCCAGATCTTGTCCAGTTCCTCGTCGCTAATGTCGAATACCTGGTTGTGGGGCGGCAGTTTTTCGTAGCGCATATACTCGGGCGGCCGGTCGTCTTCCTTGCTGAAACCGGCGTTCTTGTTAAAACGCCATTCCAGCTTAAGCGTCTCCAGGCCGAGTGCGCCCACATCGTTCGTGGTCCAGGTTGTTCCCAGTACGCTGTTCACCGTTTCCACCATGCCTTCCATGCCTGAAGGAATATCGAGCACGGGGAAGGCGGTAAAGAGGCAGTAACCGGTGGTATCGATAAAAGCGGTGGCGGCCTGGAAGGCGCGGGAGAGCTCCACTTTGCCTTCAGGGGAAAGGGGGTCGGCCTTGCCGCCCACGGCGAGGATCTCCGGGGCAATGGTATAACCCGCGGTGTGGTCCGCACCCATGGGGCTGGTAATATAAGTGACACCGATACCCTTGACGGCCCGTGGTTCATAGGCAGGCATGCCCTGGCGTTTAACTACGGGGATGCGGGTGAGGCCGTAGGCCTTGCCCGTAAACCAGGCCCCGTTGCCCAGGATGCGTCCCAGGGGTGTTCCCTGCCGGATTTCTTCCATAAGACGAATCGCGCCCTCACCATCACTGAAGGGGATTACTCCCGCATCCATGGCCACACCGATCGTTACACCGGCTTCGATCGTATCCAGCCCGATTTCGTTGCACTGATCAACCAGCTTGGCTATGATGTCCAGGTTAGCGATGCCACAGTTGGCGCCCAGTGCCCAGGTTGATTCGTATTCGATACAGGAGGTGAATTCGCTGCCGTCAGGATTGGGGTAGACATTGGAGCAGCGGATGATACAGCCGGGATGGCAGCCGTGACCGGTCATGCCGCCGTGCCGTTCCTTTACCGCCTCCAGGATTGCTTCACCGCCGGTCTGAGCTGCTCCTTCAAACTGCCCGGTGCTGAAGTTGCGTGTGGGGTAGCCTCCTGCCTCGTTAAGAATATTCACCAGCACGGCGGTGCCGTAAGTGTTCAGTGCCCCATCCGGTTTGGTTACGGGATGGCTGCGGATAGCGTCAACTATTTTCTTTTGGCCTTGCTTGAAAAGCTCCTTATCTTTTATCTCCACTCCGGGTGATCCTTCATCATCCACAACCATGGCTTTAAGCCCTTTGCTTCCCAGCACGGCGCCGAGGCCGCCCCGCCCGGCATAGCGGCTGGCCCGCCCCTCCGTGTCATTGAAACAGATGCCGCCGTTGCTCATTTTAAAATCGCCGGCCACACCGATGGTCATGATGCCGGCTTTTTTCCCGTACTTGGCGAAAAGGTCTTTATTAATCTCCCTGGTTAGTTTTCCTTTTAAATCATCCGCGGGCAGCAGTGCTGCCCCGTCCTTATCTAGTTTGAGCAGGTAAGCCCCATCTTCAGCCTGTCCCTCCACCACGATCATCTTTACCTGGAGCCGCCCCAGCTTCTGAGCTACCGGTGTGCCGGCATTGGACTCCTTGATGCCGCCGGTCAACGGCGACTTGCCGCCCACGGATATACGACCCGAACTGGGCGCCGTTGTCCCCGCCAAAACACCCGGGGCAATAACGATCTTGTTGAAAGGCCCGAGGGGATGGCAGTTTGCCGGCACTTCGTCGTAGACAACGCGGGAGGTGAGCGCGCGCCCTCCGAGTGCGGCATATTGCTCCGGTACAGGTTCAACGGTAACTGTCCGATCCGTCATATTCACCCTGATTACCTTTGCCATACAAAAACCACCTTTAAAAAATATTGATTGTATGTTAAAAGTATTCTTTATTAGGCAGT
>DMPF01000122.1:1033-10400 GCA_003456095.1 Bacillota bacterium | reverse complement strand
CTGGAAAAACAGGGACTGCCTGCCCGCGCGTTTATGAACAGGCTCTTTGAATTAAGGGATAAATACAGCAAAGAGTTCTCTTAAAGATCCAAACCGTATTTAGCGCGCATTTGTGCAAGCCAGCCAAGGGCGCCCGCCTGCTGTGTTTCTTAGTGCTTTTAATTATGAGGGAATCTCTGGTGGGCGTCCTTGTACTTGCGTTTTTTGGAAAATCCGCAGCGGCATGTTGACTGCAAATAAGTTGTGGGAAGAAGGGGTGGATGTTGCGCATACTTGAAGGTATAAGCGCCCGGCTCAACCAGGTTTTAGTCTGGATTGCGGGAGGAGCGCTGGTTTTGATGATGGTGATCCTGGTTACAAACATGATCCTGCGGGTTGTCTACGTTCCTTTCGGCGGTACTGCCGAGTTGGTTGCTTTTCTGGCGGCGCTTGTCATAGCTTTTACTCTGGGTTTTTCCCAGATTACCAGGGCGCATGTGGAGATTGACCTGCTTGTGTCCCGCTTTTCCAGAAGAGCAGGCTCAATTCTGGAGAGTCTCACTCTTTTCCTGAGCATGGTATTGTTTTCCATCGCTGCCTGGCAGATCTGGCTCTATGCCGCCCGGCAGATGGCACGGGGTATTTTATCGGAGACATTGCGCCTGCCCCACTATTACTTGATCTATGCAGTGTCCATCGGCTTTGCCGCCTTAGCAATTGTCCTATTCGTTGATTTATTAAAATCCGTCAGGGGGGGGGACAAGAAGTGAGCCCAACCGCGATCGCACTTCTCGGAATCCTGCTCATGTTCATCCTGATGATGCTGCGCATGCCGGTGGGTTTTGCCATGCTTTTTGCCGGCTTTTTGGGCTTTAGCTTTTTCGTCTCTCCGGGGGCGGCTTACAGCATGTTGAGCACCGACCTCTGGGGAAGCCTTGCTTCGTACGGGTTAAGTGTCATCCCTATGTTTGTTTTTATGGGGCAGCTCGCCTTTCGCTCCGGTGTTACAGAGAATCTTTACAGTATGGCATATAAATGGGTGGGCAATTTAAAGGGCGGCATTGCCCTCACCACCATTGCGGCCAGCACGGCATTTGCCGCCATCTGCGGTTCCAACTCGGCGACAGCGGCGACAATGGGGACCATTGCGCTGCCACAGATGAAAAAATACGGCTACGATCCGGCCCTCAGCACCGGCAGCGTGGCCGCGGGGGGGACCCTGGGTGTGGTAATCCCCCCCAGTGTGGTTACAATCGTCATTGCCCTGCAGACGGGGCAGCCCATCGCGTTGCTTTTTATCGCCAATATTATTCCCGGCCTGTTATTAGCTGCTTTGTTTTTGCTGACGGTTGCGTTTGTCTGTATGAAAAACCCGGAGATTGGCCCGGCCGGACCGAAGACAACTTTCCGGGAGAAGATCGCTTCCCTTCCGGGAGTGCTTGAAACGCTGATCCTTTTCCTCCTGGTTATCGGCGGCCTTTATGCCGGCTGGTTTACTCCCACGGAGGCTGGTGCCGCCGGCTCCTTTGGTGCGCTGATTATAGCCTTGCTGCAGCGTAAACTTGATCTGAAGTCTTTTATCCAGGCTGTGACCGATACACTGCGCACCTCAGCCATGGTAATAATGCTTATTGCCGGCGCCGTAGTCTTCGGACGCTTTCTCACTGTAACCAGATTTCCCTTTATGCTCGCCGAGTGGGCCGCCGCGCTGCCCGTTACCCCGTTTTTGATCCTTCTGGTGGTGATTATGATTTACACGCTGGGCGGAGCCCTGATGGATGCCCTGGGATTTCTGACTCTCAGTATTCCCATCTTTTTCCCGTTGATCGTGGCCCTGGGATATGATCCAGTCTGGTATACGGTTCTGATCACGATCATTACGACTATGGGAGCAATTACCCCGCCTGTGGGGGTAAATGTTTTCATTGTGAAGGGACTCTCTCCGGAGAACTCTATTGCGACTGTTTTTAGAGGTGCCATATGGTTTATGGTTGCTTATTTGATATGTATCGCCCTGATGCTGTTGTTTCCGCAGATTGTCCTTTTTTTACCGAACCTCCTTCGTTAATGGCACCGCTAATTTTTATTACCCCGTGTTAACGGGGACAGGAATTTAATATGAGGGAGTTGTTGCTGATGGAGGAAAAGCTGTTCCGTAACCTTACCGTTTTGAGCCTGGAACAGGCAACAGTTCTTCCGTACCTGACATACCGACTGGCCCATGACGGTATGGAGGTGATTCGCATGGAAAACCCGTCGATGCCCGACCCTAATCGCTTTATCGGGGAAAACCGCCTCAGTGAAAAAGGCATGAATACCTATTTTTTATCGATCAATGCGGGAAAGAAAGCCATTACTTTAAATTTGGCCATTCCTAGAGGGCAGGAACTGCTGAGGGAACTGATCCGCAAACTGGATGTGGATATTTTCCTCACCAACCAGTTACCCAAGAATTATCTCAAGCTGGGTGTGGATTACGAGAACCTTTCCTCTGCAAAGAAAGATCTGATCTGGATGGGGATTACCGGCTTTGGGCCCGGTTCCAACGAAGCGGCTTACGACCCCATCCTGCAGGCCAGGGGCGGATTGATGGAACTGACCGGGGAAAAGGATGGTAACCCCATGGTGGTGGGGATCCCGCTGCCGGATATGGGGACGAGCGAGCACGGTTACGGTCTGCTGATGCGGGCGCTATATAAAAGAGCAAGCAGCGGGGAGGGAAGCCGCATTGACCTCTCCATGTTCGAGAGTACCGTATCATGGTTGACGCAGCCCATCTGCCTGACCAAGACCTTCGGCAATAAGATTACCAGGCGCGGCAATACGCACGAGTTTTTTGCGCCTGTTTCCGTTTACCAGACCAGGGACAGTTACGTTTACATTGCCGTGGGCAACGATCGCCAGTGGGAATCGGTCACGAAACTGCCCGCCTTTCAGTCACTGGCCAGGGAAGAATACAAGGTTAACGCGGGGCGGATCAGTGACGTGGACAACTTGAACAGGGCAATTGAAGAGATTACGCTGCAGTTCAACACCAACGAGCTCATCCCCCTCTTTAATGAAGCCCAGGTAGCTATTTCCCGTGTCAACAATATTGATGAGGTCATTGCCGATTCCATCGTGCAGAAAAAAGTGCTTCACGCGCGGGATGAAAAAACGGGTGTTCTCCTGACCCTCGCTCCACCTCCCTTTACCTCTGCTTTTCTGGAGGAAAAAGGCAGGGCACTCAGCTTCCCGCCGCGCCTCGGCGAGCATAACGAGGAGATCTTCTGCCGGGCAATGGGGCTGCCGGCTTCAGAGTACGCGGAACTATGTGCAGAGCAGATTATCTAGCCGGTGCAATCGGCGATGTTCTAGTATTTTAGCACAATGCCAGGAGGATGGGGGAGATTTCAGGTGCATTTTAAAATTAACGAGGAGCAGGAAGCTATTCGCAAGATGGTGCGGGATTTCCGGGAGAAAGAGATCGTGCCGCTGGCCCCTGCCTGGGATGAAGAGGAACGCTTTCCAAAGGAGATTTTAAGCAAGCTGGATAACCTGGGACTGACCAATTTATCCGTTCCGGAAAAATATGGCGGTCCGGGAGTTGATTTTGTTTCCGCGGCAATTATCATGGAAGAACTTGCTTACGGCTGTGCAGGCGTGACGCTGGCCGCAGGAAATAATACCATTGCCCTTTATCCCATTATTGTGGGCGGAACGGAAGAGCAGAAGGTGAAATACCTCACCGCCGCCTGTGACTGCGCCGGGGGCAAATTGGCCGCTCTCGCCCTTTATGAGGCGGAGGCTGGCACGGATCTGACCCGCCTGGCCACGACGGCGCGGCATAGCGGCGGGGCGTACCTGTTAAACGGGCGCAAGACTTTTGTTACCAATGCTCCCTATGCCGATTTTTTCATTGTATTTGCCAAAACGGGGGAAGAAAAGGGAAAGGACCTCTCTGTTCTTCTTGTGGAGAAGGATACTCCCGGAATCACCATCGGGGCACCGGTGCACAAATTGGGGTTACGCGCTGCCGCCACGGCGGATGTGGTATTTGAAAATGCAAGGATCCCGGTGGAAAATCTCGTCGGTAAGGAGGGGAGCGGGTATAGTCTGGCTGCACAAACCTTTGAACTGACCCGTCCCTTGATTGCCGCAATGGCTACCGGTGTGGCCCAAGCGGCGATGGAGCAGGCGGCCAAGTATGCCGGGGAAAGGGTTCAATTCGGGCGTCCCATCGCCGATTTCCAGGCGATCCGCGTGATGCTTGCCAAGATGGCGGCAGGTATTGAGGCCTCCAGGTTGCTGACATACCAGGCCGTCTGGCTGCGGGACGAGGCGGCAGCGGCGAACAGCAAGGCGGCGATGGCCCGCTTTGTGGCTACCGAAGCGGCGCTGAAAACCACCATTGATGCCATCCAGATCATGGGCGGTTACGGCTATTCCCGCGAATACCCCCTGGAGAAATTTATGCGCGATGCCAAGATGCTCCAGATCATTGAAGAGGATACACAGGCCCAGCAGCTATATATTGCGGCAGATCTGCTGAAACAGTGAAGGCAGTGTTGCCTGTCAGGTATTGTCAAGATTAATTTACGCAAAAGTAATTCTATTAAAGGGGTTGGTAGCACTGTGAAAGAGCGAACTTTGCGTGTCATGGTGGCAAAACCCGGGTTGGACGGTCATGATCGGGGAGCAAAAGTTGTCGCCTATCTCCTCAAGGACGCCGGGATGGATGTCATCTACACGGGGTTGCACAAGTCTGTGGATCAGATTGTAGAGATGGCCATTCAGGAAGACGTGGATGTAATCGGCCTGAGCGTGATGACGGGGGGGCACCTGCCTATCATGGAAAAGCTGATGCAAAAGTTACGCGAGAAGAAAGTCGATGATATCCTCGTAACAGTCGGCGGGGTGATCTCCCGCCCCGATGTGTTGAAACTGAAAGAACTGGGCGCCAGCGCTGTTTTCCCCGGGGGAACCAAGTTCAGTGAGATTATCACCTTTTTTAAAGAAGAAGCGCCCAAACTGTGCAAAGCCATATAAAGAAACACACAAACGATATTTTGTAGGGGTTCGGTGAAACAGACCGGTAGCCAAATATCAAGATTTTATCGGTAAATTATAGATTTTAGGAGGAAGACCATGAGCGGTGCCATGTATAAAAAAGAAGGGGATGAGATCAAAGAGGTCATCCTGGAATCGGGAATTAAGGTAAAAAGCCTCTACACCCCGGAAGATTTAAAGAACTGGGACTACGAGAAAGACTTGGGCCTGCCCGGCGAATTTCCCTATACTCGGGGCATTCACCCTGAGATGTACCGCAGTCGCTCCTGGACAACCCGCCAGTATTCCGGTTTCGGCACACCCAAGGAGACCAACGAGCGTTTCAAGTTTCTGATCGCCAACGGTCAGACCGGCCTGAACGTCGCCTATGACCTGCCCACACAGATGGGACTCGACTCGGACGATCCCATGGCTGTAGGGGAAGTGGGCCGGGTGGGTATGGCAGTGGATACTCTGCGTGACTATGAGGTGGCTTTTGAAGGTATCGACTTGGAGCGGATCGGCAGCGGCCTTACGATTAACGCCGTCGCCTCCATTGCCTTGGCTATGTACCAGGCTGTAGCGGAGAAATACGGCTTCTCCCTCTCCAAGATCAGCGCCACGCCGCAGAACGATATCCTCAAAGAAATGGTTGGCCGGGGCATGTGGATCTTCCCCGTGGGGCCGTCAATCAAGCTCATCGGCGACACCATCGAATACAGCAGCAAAGTCATGCCTCGCACCTATCCTGTGAGCGTCTGCGGCTACCACATCCGTGAGTCGGGCGCCAACCCGGTCCAGGAGATCTCCTACGCCTTCGAGATCGCCATTGCCTATATTGACCATGTGTTGGAGCGGGGTCTGGATATCGATAATTTCGTGGGGCGAATCTCTTTCAACCTGGACATTTACGGCAACCTGTTTGAACAGATATGCAAGTTTCGTGCGGCGCGCCGCCTCTGGGCCCGCACGATCAAAGAACGTTACAGCGCCAAAGACAAACGTTCCCTGCAGTTCCGCATGCTTGCCGGCGGCGGCGGCGCGGGACTGACCAAGCAGCAGCCGGAAAACAACATCGTACGCGGCGCCTACTATGCCCTGATTGCCACCTTGAGCGGCACTCAGACCTCAGCCCTCTGTTCTTTTGATGAAGCTTATACCATTCCCACCCCTAAGTCGGCGCTGATCTCCCTGATGACCTTCCATATTCTTGCTGAGGAGATGGGTCTGCGGGATACTATCGATCCCCTCGCCGGTTCTTACTATGTGGAAGCGTTGACCAGTGAAATGGAAGAGAAGATCAGAGAAGAGATGAAGCGGGTGGAGGAGATCGGCGGCATGGCCAAGGCAGTAGCTGACGGTTACGTGCAACGCGAGGTGGCACGCCAGGCCTATGAGCAGGAAAGGGCCATCGAAGAAGGACGGCTGATTAAGGTCGGTGTCAACAAATTTGAGGTGCCCGAAGATGAAAAAGATGTAGAGCTGCACGAGTACGACAGCCGTGTTCTGGATGAGCAAGTAAAACGTCTCAAGGAAGTTAAGGCCGAGCGCAGTTCCAGCTTGGTGGCAAAAACACTGAAAGACCTGGAAGCGGCGACCCGAGCCGGCAAGAACGTCATGCCATACCTTGTGGAAGCGGTCAAGGCCTATGCCACCATTGGAGAGATGACCGCGGTGCTGAAAGATGTATACGGGGAATTCAAGGAACCATCAATATTCTAGATTCAAGGATCAAGATACAAGAGGCAGGATGCAGAAGGCAAGAAGTTTCCGACCCACAGGCCCACCGACTTCTGACATCCAAAAAGGAGGCAGGTATTGTGAAGTACAGGATAGGTATTGATGTAGGAGGGACTTTCACGGATTTCCTTCTCGCCTTTGAAGATGGAACATCCCGTATTTACAAAGTTCTCTCTACCCCTGACGACCCTTCAATCGGGCTGATGACCGGTCTTTCCGAAATGGCCGTTGATCAAAATTTATCTCTGCAGGATTTCTTGCAACAGGTAGAAACGATTGTCCACGGCACAACCGTAACCACAAATGCCGTGCTTACCTATAACGGGGCGAAGACAGGCCTTTTAACCACGGTGGGTCTGCGTGACTGCCTGGAGATGCGCAGGGGTATCCGGGAAGAGCAGTACAATAACCGCTTTCCCAACGTGGAGCCCCTTTCCCCCCGCAACCTGCGCCGTCCCGTCAAGGAACGCCTGAACTATGCCGGCGAGGTTTTGGTGCCCATTGATCTGAGCACTGTCGAGGAAGCTATCGACCTTTTCATTAAAGAAAAAGTAGAGGCCGTAGCCATCTGCTTTATGAACTCCTTTGCCAACAGGGATCACGAGGAAAAGGCAGCCCAACTGATACGGGAGAGGATGCCCGATACGTACCTGACTGTGTCCAGTACGCTCCTTCCCTCCATTCGCTTTTATGATCGTGTCAGCACCACCGTGCTGAACTCTTACTCCGGGCCGATCCTGCGCCGTTACCTGCGCAGCCTGGTTAAGCGCCTGGAGGACGCGGGTTTTGCTGGCACCCTATTAATCATGCAGTCCAACGGTGGAGTGGTTTCGCCGCAGGTTGCTGAAGAAAGGGCCGCTGTGACCCTTCTTTCCGGCCCGGCAGCCGGCCCGGTAGCCGGGATTTCCTATACGGCCATCAACGGCTTTAACGACTGTCTTACCGTAGATATGGGAGGCACCAGTTTTGACGCCGCCCTGATTAAGAATAAGACCCACCTTATTACCAGCGAGGGGGAGATCAACCGCCTGCGTCTGGCCCTGCCGATGCTGGATATCGTCACCATTGGTGCCGGAGGCGGCAGTATCGGCTGGATCGATGAGGGCGGTCTCTTGCGCATGGGGCCCCAGAGCGCCGGTTCCAAGCCGGGACCAATCTGCTACGATATTGGCGGCGAGCTGCCGGCATGTACCGATGCGGACCTGGTGCTTGGTTACCTTGACGCTGACTTCTTTGCCGGCGGCCGTATGAAACTGAACTACGATAAAGCGGCCAAAGGCATTGAAGAGAAGCTGGCGAAAAAGTTGAAATTGGATATGGTTGAAGCTGCAGCGGGCATGTACAATGTGATTAACGTAAATATGGCTGCAGGGGTGCGTGAGGTTACAGTGAAAAAAGGCGAAGACCCCCGCGATTACCCCCTGGTAGTGGCTGGTGGGGCCGGCCCCAACCATGCCTGCATGATCGCCCTGGAACTGGAGATTCCTGTGATTGTCGTCCCCAAGGAGTCTTCTATTTTCTGTGCTGCCGGGATGCTTATGTCCGACTTGAAGCACGACTATGTGCGCACCTACCCCGTTCAATTAAAAAATATCGATCGCGACAAATTTACCGGCCTCTTTAAAGAAATGGCCAATGAAGGAACAGAGGACCTGTTCAAGGAAAATATTCCCCGGGATCGCGTGGAATATTTCTATAGTTTGGATATGCGCTATACCAAACAATATCATGAGGTCAACGTGGAAATATCCGCGTCCGATGTCTTCGATTTCAACCTGGACAATATCGCCCTGAAGTTTCACAATCTGCACAATATGCTCTATGGCTACTCCCTGGAAAACGAAGGTACCCCCATTGAGATTATCAACATGCGTGCAACTTGCATCGGCCGTACGGAAAAGCCCCGCTTCATCGAGGAGAAGTATGCCGGTGAGGATTCCTCCGGGGCTTACAAGCGCCATCGTAAAGCTTACCTGCCCAACGCACGTTCCTATGCAGATGTGCCTGTATTTGACGGGGCAAAACTACTTTTTGGCAATCGTATATCCGGCCCCGCCATTGTGGAGCAAGTGAACACAACCGCTTTTATTACCTCAGAATACTCTTTAATCGTGGACCGTTATGGCAGTTTCATGATTTTCCTCAAAGACAGAGAGAAAGAATTTGCGGGGAGGATTTTTAATGAGTAAAGAAGTGGAAGTGATTAACGGTATCAAAATTGATAAGATCCTGGTATCGGTGTTGCAGCGCCGTTTCAAGTCCATCACACAGGAAATGAGCCACGCCATTACAAGGACGGCACGCTCACCAATCCTATGCGAAGCAAAAGACTTTGTCACCGGTCTTTATGACGGTAAAGGGAAGATGCTGGAGCAGACGGAAAACCTGCCCATTCTTTCTTTCTCACTGGGACCGGTATGTGAGTATATCGTCAATTACTTTGGCGATGAAATTTATCCTGGCGATGTGATTTTCCATAACGATGTCTTTTCCATGGGCAATCAGAACAATGACGTGGCTGTTTACAAACCCATATTTTATGACGGCAAGCTTGTCGCCTGGGCTGCCGCCAAAGGACATCAGGCCGATATCGGCGGGGCCGTGGCCGGCGGGTACAATC